>NZ_JBVBUV010000043.1:0-31566 GCF_057445395.1 Litorivivens sp. | reverse complement strand
GCTGACATCGGTCTTATTAACGCTGCCGTTCCGGCAGACGAACTCGATGCGAAAGTCGACGCTCTGTGCCAGAAACTGCTAAACGGTGCCCAGACCGCGATTCGTTCAACCAAAGTCTTGCTGAATATGGAAACCAAACGTATCGCTCACGCGATGATGGATACCGGACTGGCCTATGAAGCGCTGACAGTACGCACCGCCGATCATCGTGAAGCGGTCACTGCGATGAAAGAAAAGCGCACGCCGGTGTTTGGCAAGAAGGACTGAACACGAAAACGATGAGGGAGCGGCAAACTTTGCCCGCGAAGACACTGCCTGGCCCCTCCCACCTAAAGCGATTCACGAGCAGATTACTATAAAAACCGGAGGTACTATGCCGCGCTACAAAATGCTGGTACTGAGCCGCCCGGTCGAAGGCCGGGAAGCAGAATTTAACGACTGGTACCAACACACCCACTTGAAGCAGGTGGTAGCAATCCCCGGCTTTGTTTCTGCCCAGCGCTTTAAAATGGCCAGCAATATGCGCGGCAGTGACGCCTGGCCCTATGCAGCCATCTACGACATCGAAACCGATGATATCGAAGCGGCCCGCCGGGAAATGGAAAGCCGCGCGGTGGATGAACGCATCGCACGCTGCGCCGCGTTTGACTACGACACTGTCTACGCCTCCATCTACGAAGCCGTTGGCGAGACGGTAACAGCGGAATAAAGATCAAATCCACCACCGCGATTGATGGCGACATGGGGGACGTGGAAAGTTACTTTTTCACGGCTACCATTCAGTTCCCAACGAATCGGATAAGCGCTCCGACGTTGTTGCCGGAGGCCACTATCTGGACGTAGTTGAAAAACGTGACGATGCATTGCAGATACTAAAACGGTTTGTAGCCACAGACTGCTATCATGCTGCAACTGCGCCCGATGCGTAGCAACCCTTTGGCAATCTGAAAACAGTCCGAGGCGACCAAAAGCCGATGGATAAAAGTTACGCCTTTTTTCGTTGTTATAACGCAACGTTGTTGGCAATCATCTCCGACTACACCTTCGGGTCAACTGCGAGCTGCAATCACCTCGCTGATCGCCAGATGCCGTTTGGCCTCTTCATAATGCAGTACTTCCACCAGCTTGCCATCCACCACCGCTACTGCCTTTTTCTCTGCCTTTGCCGCCTCCCAGGCATCGATAATGCGTCGCGCTCTATCGACAACATCCGCTGATGGGGCAAACGCCTGATTTGCAGCGTCAATCTGGCTTGGGTGAATCAGTGTTTTGCCGTCAAAACCCAGCTTGACTCCCTGCTCGCAGGCCTCGGCAAAACCCGCATCATCTTTTATGTCCAGATATACGCCATCAAGGATATCCAACCCATGGGCACGCGCAGCCAATACACAGAGCTGCAGGGAGGTCTGCAGGCCGAGTCGGTCCGGTGTATGAGGCACTCGCAATTCCTTAGCCAGATCGGACGTGCCCAACACCACCACTTCATTGCGGGTGTTAGCTCCGCATATCTCATCGATATTAAGCACCCCGCGCGGTGTTTCCGCCATCAGCCAGAGCTTTAGCGTTGAGCCCTCCTGCTTGAGCAGCTGAACCACAGCATTAACCTCGCTGGCGGAATCCACCTTGGGAAGACACAATGCGGCAATAGGGGCATTGGCGAAAGCAACGATATCATCTCGTCCCCAGGCGGTATCAAAACCGTTAACCCGCACCACCAGCTCGCGGTCGCCGTACCCTCCTGCATTGACGGCAGCCAATACCTGCTCACGTGCAAACGTTTTCTGGTCTGGGCTAACCGCATCTTCAAGATCCAAGATCAGGCAATCTGCCGGCAAGGTACGTGCTTTCTCCAAAGCTCTGGCGTTAGAGCCGGGCATATACAGCACGGAGCGACGTGGTCGAATAGTCATCGGCAATCCATTTTATTCGTAGAATGTAAAAGCAAAAAAACGATGTTAACACAGCTCAGGCGGCAGGTTTGGGCCGGAGCATCACCAAAAACCAGGCGGTGGATAATCCCGCCGCGCCAAACAGCATAGTCATCACCACAATCTGATAACGGGCGGCTATCAGCGGCGATACGCCCGACAATATCTGTCCGGTCATCATTCCCGGCAGTGACACCAGCCCCACCGCCAACAGCGAGTTCACCACCGGTATCATAGCCGCCTTGAAGGCCCTGCGACGCGCTGATTCGTAATCGTGTTGATCATTGCGCTCCGACAGATAGCGCTCCGCAGCAAGGCTGACCGCATTCATGGTATTGGCAAATATCATTCCCGCCAGAGGAATCACATACTGCGGTGCGTACCAGGGGTCTACCGCCACAACCAGCTGAGTAACCAGTGCCAGTACGGCCAACCCGACTACGCCGATGGCCAGCGCCGCTTTTCCCAGCCAGCCAGTGCGCTGCTCCCCTACCGAGTTGAGGGAAATCCAGGCTGCCGCTACCAGCATCACAGTCAGCACAGCCAACACCACGCCAGGATGCTCAGTTTCAAATATAAAGGTCAGTGCGTAGCCTATTAGGAGAAGCTGCAACAGCATGCGACCTACCGCGTAGGATGCATTGCCAGCACCGACTGTCCAGTAATAGAACACGGCCAAAGCCAGCACTGCCGGAATAAAGGCAATTGCCAATTGGAGATTACTGATCTCGTAGAGGTTCACACCGGGCTCCCTTGATTCGAAATATCAAGGATATACGAAGTTTGTATCGCGAGGGATGATTCGCCGGCAGGACGACATAAATAGCCTGCATGGCTTGGCCAGTAAGAAAGGGCATAAATCGTCGAAGGGAAATCGAGTATCTCACCGATCACGATGTGGTGGTATACACCTGCGTGCGTACATTTACCTCACCCTACCTCTCTCAAAGAGTGCAGGAGCAAGGATAGATGACGGGATGGGATATCTTAACGACAGCCTATGCAACTGAGTTTACGCAGCACAAAAAAAGCCCCGCACTAGGCGGGGCTTTCGGAAACATCGTTGCTCAGGCTGCTTACATCATGCCGCCCATGCCACCCATGCCACCCATGCCGCCCATATCAGGCATTGCCGGGGCAGGGTTGTCTTCCGGAGAGTCAGCTACCATACATTCGGTAGTGATCATGAGACCTGCGATGGAGCCAGCCGCCTGCAGAGCAGTACGGGTTACTTTAGCCGGGTCAAGAATACCCATTTCCATCATGTCGCCGTATTCGCCAGTGCCAGCGTTGTAACCGAAGTTACCTTCGCCATTGCGAACCTTGTCGAGTACCACAGAGGCTTCTTCACCTGCGTTGGCAACGATCTGGCGCATAGGACCTTCCATGGCGCGCAGCAGAGCAGCGATGCCGGCATTCTGGTCTTCGTTGTCGCCAGTCAGGCCAGTGATTTTGGAAACCGCACGTACCAGTGCAACACCACCACCAGGTACCACGCCTTCTTCTACCGCTGCGCGGGTTGCGTGCAGGGCATCTTCAACGCGGGCTTTCTTCTCTTTCATTTCCACTTCAGTGGCTGCGCCAACCTTGATAACAGCAACACCGCCAGCCAGTTTGGCTACGCGCTCTTGCAGCTTCTCACGGTCGTAGTCAGAAGACGTGTTTTCAATCTGAACACGTACTTCACCAACACGCGCTTCGATGGCTTTGGCATCGCCAGCACCGTCAACAATAGTGGTGTTCTCTTTGTCCATGGCGACGCGCTTGGCAGTACCCAGGTGATCCAGTGTGGTGCTTTCCAGATCCATACCGATCTCTTCAGAGATCACAGTACCGCCAGTCAGAACCGCGATATCTTCCAGCATAGCCTTACGACGGTCGCCGAAGCCTGGAGCCTTACAGGCAGCTACTTTCACGATGCCGCGCATGTTGTTCACAACCAAAGTCGCCAGAGCTTCGCCTTCAACGTCTTCAGCGATGATCACCAGCGGACGGCTGGCTTTGGCAACTTGCTCCAGCAGCGGCAGCATTTCGCGGATGTTGGAGATTTTCTTATCAACCAGCAGGATGAAGGGGTTATCCAGCTCGGCCGACATGTTGTCAGTGTTGGTTACGAAGTAGGGAGACAGGTAACCGCGGTCAAACTGCATACCTTCAACCACGTCCAGCTCGTTGTGCAGGCTTTGGCCTTCCTCAACGGTGATAACGCCTTCCTTGCCCACTTTTTCCATGGCTTCAGCAATGATGCTACCCACTTGCTCGTCGCTGTTGGCAGAGATGGTGCCAACCTGAGCAATCGCCTTGTTGTCGGCGCAAGGAATAGACATTTTCTTCACTTCTTCAACCGCCGCAGCAACAGCTTTGTCGATGCCGCGCTTGAGGTCCATCGGGTTCATGCCTGCGGCAACAGACTTCAGACCTTCGTTCAGGATGGACTGAGCCAGAACCGTTGCGGTGGTAGTACCGTCACCGGCTTCGTCAGAGGCTTTGGAAGCGACTTCCTTCACCATCTGCGCGCCCATGTTTTCCAGCTTGTCTTTCAGCTCGATTTCTTTGGCAACGGAAACACCGTCTTTAGTCACGGTAGGCGCACCGAAAGACTTGTCCAGTACCACGTTGCGGCCTTTAGGGCCCAGAGTTACTTTTACCGCGTCGGCCAGGGTGTTTACGCCTTTCAGCATTTTCTGGCGGGCGCTATCTCCGAATTTGACGTCTTTTGCAGCCATTTTCTTAATCCTTTTACGTTACGTTAGTTCGGTTTGAGGCTTACTCAGCCACGCTCACTCAACGATGCCGAAAATCTCGGACTCGTTCAGGATGATCAGCTCTTCGCCGTCGACTTTCACGGTGCTGCCAGAGTACTGACCGAAGATCACCTGGTCGCCCGCTTTCACGCCAACAGGACGCAGTTCGCCGTTTTCCAGCAGCTTGCCTTCGCCTACCGCGACTACTTCGCCCTGGTTAGGCTTTTCTTTCGCGGAGCCCGGCAGCACGATACCGCCAGCCGAAGTCTCTTCTTCTTCCTTGCGACGAACGACAACGCGATCGTATAACGGACGAATTTTCATTTGCCAAATCTCCCTTTAAATCAAGGTATTACTGTTAAATTTAGGTTGTGTTCGGCGACGCCTGCGTTTGGCCTGCGGCGGCGCCGATTTAGCACTCCCCCATCGAGAGTGCTAATAATAGGTTGCAAGCCCCCCGAGTCAAGAGTTAAAAATTGGGACGGGAGCTACCTGCGCTAAGGTAAATGGGGGCGGATTGGGGGCTTTCAAGGGCCTGATTGAATTTTTTTTAGTTTCTTTTACCTGGGCGGCTTATTCTTCGCGCTTGTAATCGCCATCAATCGTGACGTGGCCATCCCGATCGACCTGGGTTCGCGGCTCACGAGACTCCCCAGCACCCGATGGACCCTCCCCGAAGGCGGCCCCACCGGTCTGAAATCCGGCACTGGCACGCACCAGACCAGACTGGAGCATACGGTTGATAATGTGGCGACGGATCGGCCTCAGCAGACAGCAAAAGCCCACCGCATCGGTGAAAAAGCCTGGGGTGAGCAGCAGTGCGCCGCCCACCGCAAGAAACAGGCCTTCAAGAATCTCTGTGGCAGGCACTTCACCGGCGTTGAGCCGTGATTGAGCCCGAGTAAGGGTACTAACCCCCTGCTGGCGCAACAAGTTAAGCCCAATGAACGCCGTTAGCGCCACCAATGCAATGGTGGGCAAAGCGCCAATACGGCTGCCAACTTCGATCAGCAGCCACATTTCCAGAATGGGAACAGTAATAAATATCAGAAACAGAAATCGCATGGACGAACATCAAGAGAATCGAATCGCCACCTTGCCAAGGCCGGTCGCCAATAGCAAGACCGGCCGGGAAAATCCCCTTAACCGGCGGCTATCACATTGAGGATTGGCCGATGAATATCGGCTTTCAGACCCGTGAGGGCTCTCCGATCCTTGCCGCGCATCGGCTGGGCCAGCTCTTCGGCGCGCGCCAGCAACTGATCGATGGTGGTGGTCGCATCGACCACTCCGGCCTGCTTCGCCTCTTCTCCGCCGAATCGCTTGCCGGTCAATAGAGCATCGCGCAACAACCGCCCCTGTAACTTACCTGTGACCAGCGCATTCATACCTGATTCCAGCGTCATGCCAAGATCAATCTCCGGCAAACACATAAAGCCCTTGTCTGCCCGCATTACGCTGTAGTCGCTGGCGATGGCAATCATAAACCCCAGCCCAAACGCATGTCCGTTAATGGCAGACACAACTGGCACCGGAAATTGCAGCAGGCGCGCAATCATGTGCATGCACGCTTTGACGAAAGCAATTGCCTCTTCCGGTTCGGCGCTGCCCAGATAGTCGAGATCCAGCCCCTGGGAAAAATTTTTATCGCGCCCAGTAATTAGCAGTAACGTCACCGACTCGTCGTCGATCGTGCGATCAAGCGCCGCGTTAAACGCGGCCAGACTCTCGGGGTTAAACTTACCCTCCTCTGCAAGCGTTAGCAGAGCAGTGCTATTGCTGATATCCAGAGTTAACGCCATCGTTGCTCCTTGCGGTCGTGTTGTCAGAGATTTTCCAAAACGGCAAAGCCCTGTTCGCAGCTGGACAGGTAACCATCGCCAAACAGGTTGTAATGATTCAATGCATGGTAGAGATTGTATATCACTCGCTTGCGAGGATACTCCTGACTAAGCGGCAAAGCCTGATCGTAAGCCCGATAAAAAGCTTTCGGAAAACCGCCAAACATCTCGGTCATGGCGACATCCACCTCCCGATCAGCAAAGTAAACCGCCGGATCGATCAGCCACACCCGCTGCGTGTCACACAGCATATTGCCCGACCATAGGTCGCCGTGGACCAGACTGGCCTGCCTGCACTGAGCATTCAGATACTCGACCAGTACGGCACGCACAGCAGCCAGACGTGCATTATAAGCACCGCGAACCGCATCAGCTCGGATCATCTTAACCTGGGCCAGCAATCGCTGCTCCACAAAGAAACTCCCCCAGTCTTCGTACCGCTCATTACACTGAGGGTTTAGGCCAATGTAGTTATTCTCTGAAAAGCCAAAATAGGGCTGAGGCACACGGTGCATCGCCGCCAAGCCCTCAGCCAGCGCGATCGCAAGCTCACTGCTACAGTTCACCGTGGGCCGAATCTCTGTGAGCTGCAACTGCCGCTCATCCACACTCACTACCTCGGGCACAGATACTTTCTCTTCTGGCAGAAACCGCCGCAGCCACTCAAGCCCCCGCGCCTCCACCAGCAATGCGTCCCGGTATGGCGTTGTATTAAATTTGGTATGAATCATTGGACTCAGTGTCAGTTCGCAACTTACAGCAGATCCAGCACATTCAACACAATAGCAGAGTGCCTGTCGAAATCCGCGCAATAAAGGCGTAGTCTTTTGTCATTTCAACACTGCCGCGGGGACACGCCCATGATTTACGATTCCATTCTCGACACTATCGGTCATACCCCGGTCGTCAAACTGAACCGCATCGCCCCCGATCACGTGACGATGTATGTGAAGTGTGAGTTTTTCAACCCACTGGCCTCCGTCAAAGACCGACTCGCCATCGGCATTATCGAAGATGCCGAAAAGCGCGGCGTTCTAAAGCCCGGACAGACAGTGGTCGAAGCCACCTCCGGTAACACCGGCATTGCACTGGCCATGGTGTGCGCCGCCAAGGGCTACCCCTTTGTAGCCACTATGGTGGAAACCTTTTCCGTTGAGCGCCGCAAAATCATGAAGGCACTGGGCGCAAAGGTGATTCTGACCCCCAAAGAAAAGCGCGGCACCGGCATGGTAGAGCTGGCCAAGAAACTGGCTGAAGACAACGGCTGGTTCTGGGCCAGCCAATTTGAGAATGAAGCCAATCCGGCGTATCACCGCAACACCACCGGACCGGAAATTTTGCGCGACTTTGCAGGCAAACGGCTGGACTACTGGGTTACCGGCTGGGGTACAGGCGGCACCATGACCGGCGCCGGACAAATGCTGAAACTGGCGCGGCCAGACCTGAAAATTATCGCCACTGAACCTGAGGGTGCGCAGCTGATGGGCGGCAAAGACTGGGCACCGCACATGATTCAGGGCTGGACACCCGATTTCCTGCCGAAGGTGCTGGATAAATCCGTCGCTGATCACATACTGCCCGTGACCGATGTGGAAGCGCGCGACACAGCGCGCAAACTGTCGCAGCAGGAAGGGATCTTCTGCGGCATCTCTGCCGGAGGCACTGTAGCCGCTGCCCTCAAAGTAGCGCAGACCGCCGAAAAAGGTTCCGTCTTACTGGCCATGCTGCCCGACACCGGTGAGCGTTATATGTCCACCTTCCTGTTTGAAGGTATTACGGAAGAATCCGATGAAAACTGGCTTGAACAAACCACCGGCAAAAGCAGCAACGCCTATTGGTGAAACACCGCAGGAAGCGGTTTACCGGGTGGTGGCCAGCATTCCACACGGACAACTCGCCAGCTACGGCCAAGTCGCGGTGCTGGCGGGGCTCCCGAAACAAGCCCGACGCGTTGGTCGCATCCTCAGCCAGCTGCCACCCGATAGCAAACTGCCCTGGTATCGGGTGGTCAGCGCTTCGGGGAAAATCAGCTTCCCGCCAGATAGCCCCGGCTACCGGCGGCAACTGCAGTACCTACTTGCCGAAGGAAGCGCTTTACCAGATGGCCGGCTGCGCTGGCGCGATTGCCGCGTAGTAAATAGTGCTTGACGAAAATTCAACTCTGGCATAAAAAGCGCGATCTTTTTTTTGGCTATCACCGTGTATGGCATGGGTTTCTTTCGACGTCTTTCGCACTTTGGGTTTCCCCGACACCCTTAATCTCAAAGCAGACCATCTGTTCCGCCACAAACAGGAAATCGCCGCTGCCGAATGGGTGCTTTTTCCACCGTACTGGCAATTGAACTCGTTACTGTACGGCCTGAACACCAGAGTCTTTCCCAGTGAAGCTAGCTACCGCTTGGGACACAATAAGGTGGAAATGACCCGCGCCTTTGAACTGGTGGCGCCGGCACACACACCGCATACCTTGATTGCTGCCAACACACCTGAGAACGCGCAGCGACTGTGGGCAGAAATGCATCTGCCCTTTGTCGCCAAACAGCCAAAGGCTGCGATGGGCGAAGGCGTCTGGCTGATTGAAAATGCCGCCGACTGGCGTGCCTATCTCGGTAAAACAGATACCCTGTACGCCCAAGAATACCTGCCCATCGACCGGGATATCCGGGTTGTGATTGTGGGAGAGAGCGTAGTGGCCGCCTACTGGCGCAAGCAGGCGCCGCGAGGTTTCTATAACAATCTTGCCAAGGGCGGCAAGCCGGACTACAGCCCGGTACCCGAACAGGCTATCGAACTGGCGCTGCATCTGGCACGGTCGCTCACTATAAACCACGCGGGTTTCGATATTGCGATGGTCGGCGCACACCCATACGTACTGGAATTCAATCGCCTGTTCGGAAACCAGGGCATTCCGGGCGGAGACAAACAGCTGCGGCAAAGTATTCTCGACGTGCTGCAGCGCGGCGCCAAACCAGAGCCACGCACGCCAATCAAACCCGGACGCCTACGACAGGCCGCTTGAGTACAACCGGCTATGGAAGTGCGCCGCGCGCTTCTCGGCGCGCCAGCACCGGCACCAGTATAATAGCGGGAATGCCCACCGCCGCCGCAATCAGGAAAAAACTCGGGTAACCACCGGCATCAACTATCAAGCCGGAGAAGCCACTGAAAAATTTCCCCGGCAGGGTCATCAGCGAGCTGAACAGCGCATACTGAGTCGCGGTATACGCTCTATTGGTCAAACCAGACAAGTAAGCCACAAAAGCGGTTGCGGCAATACCGCCACTGATATTATCGGCACTGATCACCACCATCAATGCGCGAATATCCGGCCCCACGTATGCCATAACCGCAAACAGGATGTTGGTCGACGCCACCATCACCGCCCCCAGCATCAAGGGTCGATATACCCCCCAGCGCACCACCAGAACCCCGCACAAAAAAGAACCGGCGACACTCATGAAAAAGCCAAAAACTTTGGCCACCGACGCGATCTCGGATTTACTGAACCCCAAATCGAGATAAAACGGGTTAGCCATAATGCCCATCGTGATATCGCTGAGGCGAAACACAGCAATAAACAACAAGATCACAAGCGCAAAAGAGCCGTTGCGACTGAAGAAATCCGTAAACGGACTGACAATCGCGTCAGCAAACCAGACCTGAAGATCTCTGAGCCGACCGCCATGCCTGCCGAAAATCGGCGAAGGCAGCTCCCGCTCGGGCTCAGCCACCAGCAACACCGTGATCACCCCCACCCCCACCAGCGCCGCCATGCTTAGGTAGGCCAAGGTCCAGTTTGTCAGGTCGGCGATAAACAGCGCACCAGCACCAGCAACCAGCAGCGCAACCTTGTAGCCAAACACATAACTTGCCGACATGGCTCCTTGATAGTCCGTGATCACGGCTTCAATCCGGTAAGCGTCAATCGCGACATCCTGCGTGGAGGACGAAAAAGCCACCAGCAGTGCCAGCAATGCCACGGCCATCAGGTTAACCGCCGGATCAACAAAGGCCATCCCCGCCAGCCCCAGGGCGATGCCAATTTGCCCAAGAAGTATCCAGCTGCGGCGCTGCCCAAGTGACCGACCGATGCCCGGCAACACCAGACGGTCCACCACCGGGGCCCACAGCACCTTAATGGAATAGGTGATCCCTACCCAGCCAAAAAAACCAATGGCGCTGCGCGCCACACCGGCATCGGTCAGCCAGGCGGACAGCGTTGAGAACACCAACAGAAAAGGCAAGCCCGCGCTGAAGCCAAGAAAGAACATGGCCAACACCCGCGGATGAGCGTATATCCGGGCGGCTTCCAACCAACCCACTGTGGTTTTTTGCATGATTTATTTGTAAGACGAGAGGCTAAAAGGGACATGCTATACTGCGCCGCTTCTTTTCGCGAGAACTGTACGCCCAGGAACTCATGACGCCAATTCTCGAAGTTCGCAATTTGACCAAGCACTACCGCCTTGTACAGGCAGTAAAAGGCATCTCCTTTTCCATTCCAGCAGGAATTTGCTTTGGATTGCTTGGCCCCAATGGCGCCGGAAAATCCACCACCATCGAAATGATCGAGGGCATTAAACAGCCCACCGGCGGCGAGATACTGTATAAAGGCGCGCCGCGCGGTACCGATTTCGCGCAACAGTGTGGCATTCAGTTCCAGTCCACCGCGCTGCCGGATTTCTTGCAGGTACGCGAAGTACTGGCACTGTTCCACAGCTTCTACAGCAAAACCCTGCCAATAGACGAGCTGGTGACACTGTGCGACCTGGGCGAGTTTCTCGATAACGAGGCCAACCGGCTCTCAGGTGGCCAGAAGCAGCGCTTGCTGCTGGCGTTGGCGCTCATCAATGATCCGGAGATTGTATTTCTCGACGAACCGACCACCGGTCTGGATCCGCAATCGCGAAGACGCTTCTGGTATCTGATCGACCGAATAAAAAAACAGGGTAAAACAGTTATTCTCACTACCCACTACATGGATGAAGCAGAATCGCTGTGCGACGATCTGATCATTATCGACCATGGAACCATTATTGATCAGGGTTCCCCCCAGTCACTGCTGCAAAAACATTTACCGCACAGGCAGGTGAGTCTGAACACCGACGTGGCGCTGGATACCGCCGGCATCACCGGCGAGGTCAACCGAGCACCCGGAGCAATAACCATCGACACCCTGAGTGTCGAAAAAACCCTGCAGGAGCTCATGGCCTGCAATGCTGACCTCTCCAGCCTGCGAGTACACAATCCGACGCTGGAAGATCTCTTTATCAAACTCACTGGCCACGCACTGCGGGAATAAGGCATGGACAAGTTCTGGGCGCTGTTCAAAGCGCGCAATATGGAATTCTATCGGGACAAGGCGGCGCTTTCCTGGGCATTCATCTTCCCCTTGCTGATTATTGTTGGCTGCGCACTGGCTTTTTCCAACCCGGATCAGACAGTGCTGCGTCTGGGCATCGTCGGCACCGCCGACAACTACCAAGATCTGTCGCTGGCCCAACAGCCCTATGTCGAAGCCACCGAGTATCAGAGTAAGCCACGGGCGCTGGAACAGATACAGCATCACCAAATTGATCTGTTGGTGGAGCGTGAGTTTGACGGCCTGCGCTACTGGGTGAATCCCGAATCATCCGCTGGACTGGCGGCACGCCAGCTATTGCTGTCCCTCGACAGCAACAAACAGCTGGCGGAAGAGCAGTTAACCGGGCAAGCCGTACGCTATGTCGACTGGGTAATGCCCGGGGTGCTCGCCATGAACATGATGTTCGCTGCGCTGTTTGGCATTGGATATGTGATCGTGCGCTACCGTCAAAACGGCGTGCTCAAGCGGTTTCAGGCAACACCGGTAAGTGCCCTGCAATTTATTGTTGCGCAGATGGCATCTCGATTGATGATTGTGGTGGTGGTCAACAGCCTGATCTTTATTGGCTGCGACTATTTTCTCAATTTACTGATGCTCGGCAGTTACAGCCTGCTATTGCTGATTGTTCTGGCAGGGTCGCTGTCGCTGCTGGCACTGGGGCTGGTGATTGCCTCGCGTACCGCCAGCGAAGAACTCGCCGGAGGTTTGCTCAACACCCTGACCTGGCCAATGATGTTTTTCTCAGAGATATGGTTCAGCCTGGAAAATGCGCCCGGATGGATGCAAGGCTTCGCCAATCTGATGCCGCTGACTCACGTTGTGAAAGCGGCGCGGGCTGTCATGATTGAGGGTGCAGGCTTGGCCGCGATAGCGCACCACCTCGCCGCCCTGTTGATTACAACGGCGCTATGCTTATTACTGGCCGCCCGCCTGTTTCGATGGCAGCGCGAGTAATCGCGCTGCCATCTTGTCAAAGCGACTTTTTAACGCCCCTTCCAGTTGGGCGCCCGCTTCTCAGCAAATGCGGTAGCGCCCTCAATCGCATCTTCGCTGGTAAAGATAACGTCTACCTGCTTCTGCTGATTGCCAAACATTTCATCCAGCGACCAGTCTTGCGACGCAAGAATCACTTCTTTCGATTTGATCACCGCCAACGGACCGTTGGCCGCAATGGCTTGGGCCAACGCTTTGGCGCCCTCAAGTGCCGTTCCAGGCTCCACTACTCGGTTGATGAGCCCTAACTCGTAGGCCCTTTCAGCGTCGATAAAGTCACCGGTCAACGCCAGCTCCATGGCGATACGCGGTGGAATTTGGCGCGGCAGTCGCATCAAACCGCCCGCTGCAGCCACTAAACCGCGCTTGGCTTCCGGAATGCCGAAACGGGCATTGCTGGCAGTCACAACCAGGTCGCAGGACAGCATGATTTCAAAACCACCAGCCAGCGCGAAACCCTCAACAGCGGCGATTAATGGTTTCTTGGGTAACGATTCCACCAGACCGGCAAAGCCCTTACCTTCGATAAACGGCATTTCGCCACTGACAAAGGCTTTGAGATCCATACCAGAACAGAAAGTACCTTCGGCACCCGTCAGAATTGCGACTTGAATACTGTCATTGCTGTCCAGCTCATCCATGGCTGCCGCCACGCCTTTGGCCACCTCCAGATTGATCGCATTTTTTGCCTTGGGGCGATTGATCGTAATGGTCATTACGCCATCGGCAATTTCCGTCATTACAGCGTCACTCATTATCTTCTCCAGCTTATTGATCTGATTATCGAGCAGACAATAATGTACACTCAGCCCCCAAGCCGCAAGCCCCCGCTAGGAAACTTGCGCAGTGCGCAACCGGTCTGCAACAGACCACCACAAAACAATAGAGAACTCGAGGAGCGATTGTGCCACTACTGATTTTTCGCGATGCCAATGGCAATCAATTCGATGTGGAGGCCGAGATTGGCGATACGGTAATGCAGGCAGCGATGAACGCCGGCATCGATGGCATACTGGCCGAATGTGGCGGTATGTGCAGTTGCGCTACTTGCCATGTATACATTGAAGACGCGCGCTTTAACGAGGTGCCTCAGGCAAGCCCAACTGAACGGGAAATGCTTGATGCGGCAAGCGAGCCGCAGGAAACCAGCCGGTTGAGCTGCCAGATCACCGTGACCGCAGAGATGGAAGGCATGGTGTTTACCACGCCAGCGTCACAGTACTGATATAGTCGCCCCCATGTTGCTCCAAGCATGGCTCAGTCCAAACATGGAGGGCGCACCTGATTACTTAATCCCGGAAATTGTTGAACTGCAGCGGCTGTTCAAGGTCTTCACTTCGTAACAATGCCATGACCTGCTGCAGGTCATCACGCTTTTTCCCGGTAATGCGCACCTGATCTCCCTGAATCTGGGCCTGCACCTTCAGTTTGGAATCTTTTACCAGCTTAACAATTTTCCTTGCGAGCGGCTGTTCCAGGCCATTTTTCATAGTTACCGCGACTTTCACCTGTTTACCGGCAGTCTGCTGCTCGCCGACGTCCATGGCCAACGGATCAATCTCACATTTGATCAGAGCAGCGCGGAGCATGTCTTCCATCTGTGACAGCTGAAAATCGGCTTCAGCAATCATGGTGACACCCAGTGCCTCGCGCTGAAAGGCAGCGTCGACACCTTTAAAGTCGAATCGGTTATCAACAATTCGCTGCGCCTGATCTACCGCATTGGTAAACTGGTGCAAATCCACTTCGGATACGATATCAAAGGACGGCATGTTTTATTCCCACAAATCTTGGCGAGTGCGCATGGTAGCACCTGTCGCGCGCCCGGAAAATTCCCGCATCCATGTCTGATCCATGGCTAATACTCGGCGCCGGCAGCATCGGTGCGTTGTGGGGAATCCGGCTGCATCAGGCGGGTAAAACACCGACGCTGCTACTGCGACCCGAGGCGCTTGGCCGCTACGAAGGTCTCACCCTGAGCGGCGAAGGTAAATTTTGTCTGCCCGCCGTCAGTGCCGAAACCATCGATCATCCGATCTCGCGCCTGCTGGTTTGTTGCAAATCTCACCAGACGTTATCAGCGCTCAGTGACATTGCTCCCCACCTTGCCCCCAATGCTACCGTGGTCGTGGTGCAAAACGGTATGGGTGTAGCCGAACAGCTTCAAAAACAATACCCTCAGTGGCAACTATTCAGCGGCACCACTACCAATGGCGCCCATCGCAGCGCCCCGTTTACCATCACCCCCGCCGGTCGCGGTGACACACTGATCGGATCACTGACGGGCAACTTTCGGCAAGCAGAGACTCTTGCCGAAAGCCTGAGTTGCCCGGGCTTTCCGGTCAACGCTTGCAGCGACATTACCGAAGCCTTGTGGCAGAAACTCGCCATCAACTGCGCCATTAACCCGCTCACTGTGCGCTACCGTTGCCGCAACGGTGAGCTACTTTCAAACCCGGCTGCCTACCGCGATCTGCAACAGGTGTGCGAGGAGTTTTTTCAACTCAGTGTCGCACTGGGGCGCGAATCGTGGGTTGAAAACCTGCTCGATACCGTAACCGAGGTTGCCTGCAAAACGGCTGCGAACCGATCGTCCATGTTGCAGGACGTTGAAGCGGGTCGCGCCACGGAGATCGAGGCGATTACCGGCTATGTGTGCGGTATCGCGGCCGACGCTGGCATCGACATTCCCGTCAATCAAACCCTCTACCAGGACATTCGCCAGCTCCACCCCGCAACTCGCTAAAATTGACACCCGCCCTGGCAGCCAGTAGAGTGCGCGCACCTGCCTAGGGTGCCCACTGGCCTGATTGCAAATCAGTGCTGGCGTGGGTTAAACGGGAAGTCTGGTGACAGTTCAGCAAGAACTCAGTCCAGCGCTGCCCCCGCAACGGTAATCAAAGTCTTTTTGTGAAAGTCATTTGAGAGCCCGGAACCGGCCCTTGCAGATACATCGATGACGCGGAGGGCTTCATCGGGTCATATACCTGTATATCACCCCACCCCTCCCTCATTGCGTTAACTACAATGCTTTGGGGAAATCCATGAAAAAGCTGACTCTGGCCACACTGGCACTGGCATGCGCTACCGCCCAAGCCAACCCTATTGAAACAACGATCGTCACCGCAACCCGCACCCAACAGACCATCGATACCACACTGGCACCGGTCACCGTGATTGACCGCGAAGAAATCGAGCGCAGCCAGGCTCGCGATGTGCTGGAGCTGCTGAGCACCACGACCTCCGTCACCATTACCCGCAACGGCGGCGCTGGCGCAGCCAGTAGTGTACTTGTCCGCGGCAATGCCTCAAGCCACACCCTGGTCCTGATCGACGGACAGCGCGTAGGCAGTGCCACGCTGGGCACAACCAACCTGTCGATGCTTGAGCCCGAGCAAATCGAGCGTATTGAAATCGTACGCGGCCCACGCTCCAGCCTGTATGGCAGCGATGCCATCGGCGGTGTTATCCAGATCTTTACCCGCAAAGGCAGCCTGAACGGCGGTATTTCGCCGCTGATCAAAGCAGGTTATGGCAACAAAAACACCAGCAAAGCTGTGGTGGGCTTGTCGGCTGGCGACGATGCTGCCTACGCCAATCTGATGGTGACGCACTTTGATACTCAGGGCATCGATAACCTTGAAAGTGATGCCGGCCTTAACGGTGATGACGATGCCTATCGCACCAGCGGGCTCAGCCTGCGCAGCGGCGCCAAAGTCGGCATTGCGGACCTTGGATTGAGCTATCAACGCACCGAATCTGAAAATGAATACGACAGCGCGTTTTCACCCAACGCCCTCCTCTATAGTCATTCCGTTATAGAAAGCGTAAGCGCTGAAGCCAATCTTCAATTGCTCGAGAACTGGGTAAGCACCCTGCGCCTTGGCAAATCCAAAGATGACAGCCTCAACCTGAATGACCTGAACCCCGCCACGCGCACAAGTTTCACTACGCGTCGCGACAGCGCCCTGTGGCAGAACGACCTTCACTTAGGCGATCACATCGTCTCTGTGGGCGGCGAGTACTATGATGAATTCGTCGACAGCACCACCAACTACACAGAAGATGAACGCATCAACAAAGCCGGCTTTGCCCAATTGCAAAGTGACTTTGGCGCGCATGACCTTGCGGTAGGCGCACGCCACGAAGACAACGAGCAGTTCGGCGCCTTTAAAACCTGGACCGCAAGCTACGGCGTTGACCTGTCTGAAAGCACCCGCCTGATTCTGTCCAAGGGAACCGGCTTCAAGGCACCCACATTTAACCAGCTCTACTTCCCCGGCTTCGGCAACCCCAATTTCGTACCGGAAGAGTCTGAAAACACAGAAGTTGAAGTACGCTATCACCGGGACAACTATGGCCTATCTCTAGCAGCCTTTGAAAACGATGTGGAAAACCTGATCCAGTATAACCCGGCGACGTTTACCACAGATCAGATCAGTAAAGCGGAAATTCGCGGCACTGAACTGACCTCTTTCGTTCGCGTTAACGAATGGTTGCTCAATGCCAACCTCACGGTACTGCGCCCACTCGATAAAGCCACTGACAATGATATTCGCCGCCGTGCGCGTCGTTCTGCCACCATCAGCGCAGACCGCCAGTTGGAACGTTACAGCTACGGTATTCAGGTTCGTGCGCAAGGACGCAGCTATGAAGATGCGGCCAACAATCAGGATCTTTCCGGTTTTGCACTGGTGGATCTGCGCGGCAGCTATCAGTTCACTTCCAGCGTTTGGGTACAACTGAGCCTTAAAAACCTGTTCGACCGCAATTATGAAACCGCACGCGGTTTTAATAACGAAGGTCTGACTTCCATGCTGACTCTCGTTTACGAGCCCAAGTAGGCAACGTATCCTTGCCGATAAAGGACACAGGACAACAGAAGCCATGAGCACAGACCGCAACGAACGCCATAAGAAAGCCATGCAGCGCCGCAAAGCGCTGGTAGATGAAAAAGTGGCACAGGCTCAGGAAGAGCGCGGCGTGCTGATTGTGCTCACGGGCAACGGCAAGGGTAAATCAAGTTCCGGCTTTGGTACCGTAATCCGCTGCTTGGGTCACGGCTACAAGGCCGGTATCGTGCAATTCATTAAAGGTACCTGGGATTGCGGCGAGCGGGATTTTATTCTCGAACGCTGCCCCGAGGTGCCCTTTCACATCATGGGCACTGGTTTTACCTGGGAAACTCAGGATCGCGAGCGGGATATTGAAGCAGCGTTACAAGCCTGGGAGAAAGCTGAAAAATTATTGACCGACGAAAGCCTTCATCTGGTATTGCTGGATGAACTGACCTATGTACTCAAGTACGGCTGGGTAGAGCAGGAACGTATCTTCACGGCATTACGTAACCGACCTCGCGAACAATCCGTCATCATCACTGGACGCGCCGCGTCCAAAGCCTTGTGCGATCTGGCAGACACGGTGTCCAATATCGATGTTGAAAAGCACGCTTTTCATGCTGGCATCAAGGCTCGCAAAGGGATCGAATGGTAAGACTGACGCCAGCATTAGTTACAACCTTCGTTGCTGCTCTGATAACTGCTGCTGCCGCGCATGCCAATCCAAAACGCTGCGTGGTGGACGATATTGAGCATACTGTGTGCCTGTCGCAACCGGCCCAACGAATCATCGCGCTTTCACCCGGCGCAACTGAACTACTGTTTGCCGCTGGAGCCGGCAACCAGGTTGTCGCCGCTGTTACGTATTCCGACCACCCGGAAGCGGCCAAGGCTCTTCCGCGGATCGGCAGCTACAACCGCTTTGATATGGAAGCCATCCTCGCAGCGCGACCAGACCTGATTATTGCCTGGAAAGAGGGCAACCCCCGAGAGCAGGTGCTGCAACTACGCGAACTCGGTATCCCGGTGTATCACGGCGACCAGCGTGATTTTAAGGACATTGCTACAACGCTTAACCGACTGGGTGTACTTGCAGGCACAGAAATGCAAGCCAACACTCGCGCCGCACATTTTCTCGAAGCGATTGAACACTATCGGCAACGCTATAGTAAGGCCGCGAAAGTACCAACCTTTTATCAGGTGTGGATCAATCCCCTGATGACCGCAAACAATCAGCATTTTATTGGCCACGCACTGGCACTGTGTGGTGGCGAAAATATTTTTGGCGAGCTGCCACGTCTGACCCCCCGCATCAGCGAAGAGGCTGTCCTGTCTGCCAATCCGGAAGTCATCATTGCCGGCGGCATGGGCGAGGATGATCCGAGCTGGCTCGAACCCTGGCGCACTTACCGCAATCTGCTTGCCGTGCAGCGCAACAATCTGTTTTTTGTGCCGCCCTCTACCCTGCAACGCCCAAGCCCTCGCCTGCTCGATGGCATCGAGCAGCTGTGTGCTCACCTGGACACCGCCCGTGGCCGCCGCTGAAGTACTGCGCCGTCGCGGTTTGCCGCTGATGCTGCTGGCCAGCGCCACACTGGGCTGTATTGCAGTGAGTGTTGCAGTGGGCAGTGTTTCGCTGAGCCTTGCCGACGTATGGGCCGTACTTACCGGCAAAGGCGAACCTCTACACCGCACCCTGATTCTGGATTTACGCCTACCCCGTGCGCTGGCGGCATTCGCAACCGGTGGGCTGCTTGCCGTAGCCGGTGCGTTGATGCAAGTGCTGCTGCGCAATCCACTGGCCGACCCTTACGTGCTTGGCCTGTCCGGTGGTGCCGCCGTTGCCGCCTTGCTCAGCATGTTGGCCGATTACCCTCCGGTTGTTGTCTCCATTGCAGCATTTATGGGCGCCTTGGGCTCTGCGGTACTGGTTTTTGGTCTGTCCCACGGTCGCGGCAGCTGGACCACCACCCGGCTACTGTTAACCGGTGTCGTTATCTCTTCCGGCTGGGGTGCGGTCATTACTTTCATGTTGGCAATTGGCCCCACCGAGCGCCTGCCGGGTATGCTCTACTGGCTGATGGGCGATCTGGCCTATGCCCGTAGCCCCTGGCCAGCCCTTATCGTACTGGGTCTGACCAGCCTGATACTCTTGCCACTGGGGCGCAGCCTGAATGTCTTATCGCGCGGACCACTGCAAGCCGCTGCGCTGGGCGTCGCTGTCAGACCGCTGGAGTGGAGTATCTATGGCAGTGCCAGTTTACTTACCGCCAGCGCTGTTACCACCGCGGGCAGCATCGGCTTTGTCGGTCTGGTGGTACCGCACATGCTGCGGCTAGTGCTGGGCAATGATCAGCGCTTAATACTTCCTGCAGCCGCGTTAGCCGGGGGCGCACTACTGGTATTGGCCGACACTGTGGCAAGAACAGCCATTGCCCCCGAACAACTCCCTGCCGGCGTTATCACTGCTCTGCTCGGCGTACCCACCTTCCTCTACTTGTTGTACCGGAGCCGCTGATGGCCACCCTCAGCGCACGACAACTGATCATTGATATACCAGATCGAGCCGACGGCAGCGCGCTTGATTTCACAGTGCAGCCCGGCGAAATCTGGGGCGTACTCGGCCCCAATGGCGCCGGAAAAACCACACTGCTTCACACCCTTGCCGGGTTAAAAGCGCCGCGCCAAGGTCATGTCGAACTGGATGAGCTGTGTTTTTCGCAGTGGCGACGCAAGCAGATTGCGCAACGAGTGGCCGTGGTCTTTCAGGAGCGCCAGGACGGCTTTCCAGCCACGGTGATGGAAACGGTTCTGATTGGCAGGCACCCCTATATGGCGCCGTGGGATGTGGAAACCGCTGAAGATATGGCGATTGCCCGCGATGCTCTGACCAGAACCGCGCTGAGCGCATTTGAAGATCGTCTGGTTTCCACCCTGTCTGGCGGAGAGCGACAGCGTCTCGCCATTGCCACCGCCCTGTGCCAGCAGCCCGACGTATGGCTTGCTGACGAACCCGGCAATCATCTGGACCTGCATCACCAGGTACAGGCCATGACCCTGTTCGCTGAACAGGCCAGCGCAGGCCGCTCAGTTTTGCTCTGCCTGCATGATCTGAATCTCGCGGCGCGCTGGTGCAGCCACATTCTGCTACTTTACCCCGATGGTCGCGCCTGCTGGGGTGAGGCCGATACCATGCTGAAGAAAGGTGCGCTTGAGCAGCTCTATAGCCAGGCACTGAGTGAAGCCTGCGTGGACGGCCGCCGATATTTTGTTCCCGCTCAAAGCCAACATAGCGAAGACTGGTCGTGACCGACAACCGTTTTTCCGAAGCAGATCGACGCGCCGTGTATCGCGCTATTCATGAACGGCGGGATATGCGTCATTTCAGCGGCGGCTCTATCGAACCCGATATTCTGTCGCAGCTGCTCAGCGCCGCGCATGCTGCGCCCAGCGTCGGCTTGATGCAGCCCTGGCGCTTTATTCGCATCACCGACCGCTCGCTGCGAGATCAGTTGTACCAGCAGGTACAAACTGAACGCCGAGCCACAGCCGCCGCACTGGGTGAACGAGAATCAGAATTCATGGCGCTGAAGGTAGAGGGCATTCTCGACTGCGCCGAGCTGCTCGTGGTGACCTTGAAGGACGAACGCGAACAACATATTTTTGGCCGCCGCACCATGCCGCACATGGATATTGCCTCAACCGCCTGCGCCATCCAGAATCTCTGGCTGGCAGCGCGCGCAGAAGGGTTGGGTATGGGCTGGGTATCGCTGTTTGAACCTGCCGCACTTAGCAACCTGCTCCAACTCCCTGAAGGCGCAGCGCCACTGGCAATACTCTGCCTCGGACCCGTTACACAGTTTTACGAACGACCCATGCTGGAACAGGAAGACTGGGCGCAACGTGCCCCGCTCGAACAGTTTGTAATGGAAAACCAATGGCAAAAACCCTGATGGTTCAAGGTACCACCTCGGACGCTGGCAAAAGCGTGCTGGTGGCTGGTTTGTGTCGTGTACTGCTACGGCGTGGACTCACTGTGGCACCCTTTAAACCGCAGAATATGGCACTCAACAGCGCCGTCACGATTGACGGTGGCGAGATTGGGCGCGCCCAGGCGGTGCAGGCACGAGCCTGTGGACTCGAGCCACACACCGACATGAACCCGGTACTGCTCAAACCCAATACTGATATCGGCGCACAAGTGATCATTCATGGCAAAGCACTCGACAACATGGATGCGGCCGTTTACCACGACTATAAACCTCGGGCACTGCGCGCGGTGCTGGATTCCCACCAACGATTGAGCGGTCGCGTAAACTACGTGATGGTGGAAGGCGCCGGAAGTCCGGCAGAGATCAACCTGCGCGAGGGTGATATCGCCAACATGGGCTTTGCCGAAGCAGTCGACTGCCCTGTGATTCTGGTCGCCGATATCGACCGTGGTGGTGTGTTCGCTCACCTGGTGGGCACACTAGCGCTGCTCTCGGAATCAGAACGCAATCGGGTAAAGGGTTTTGTCATCAACCGCTTTCGCGGCGACATAGCTCTATTGCAAAGCGGCCTGGACTGGCTGGAGGACTACACCGGAAAGCCGGTACTGGGTGTGGTGCCCTATCTGCAGGACTTTTACCTGGAAGCCGAAGACGCCATTGATCGCAATCAGATTCTAGAAGACCCGCAATTAAAAATATGCGTACCGGTGTTTTCCCGTATCGGCAACCACACAGATTTCGACCCGCTGCGACTGCACCCGTTAGTTGATTTTCAGTATATACGACCCGGCCAAGCCATCCCTAACTGCGACTTGATTCTGCTACCCGGCACCAAAAACACACGAACAGATATGGCGTTGATGCGCCAGCACGGCTGGGAGAAGGCGGTGCATGCACACCTTCAGCGTGGCAAAAAACTGATGGGGATCTGTGGCGGCTATCAAATGCTTGGCCAGGTCATTCACGACCCATTGGGTATTGAGAGCAGTGCAGGCTCAACCCCGGGGCTGGGTCTCGCAGATTTTGAAACTACCATGACCGCAGAGAAGATTTTGCGCCATACCCAAGGCACCCTGCTGGACGCCATGGCGCGTGGCTACGAAATTCACTGCGGCATCAGTGAAGGTCCGGCACTCGCGCAATATCCCGCGCTGAGCGGCGACTATGGGCCCGATGGATATTTGTCGCCAGACCAGCAGATTCTGGGGACTTATCTGCACGGCGTGTTTGACAGTAAAGCGGCACGCGATGCAATTCTTCGCTGGGCAGGTTTGACGCAAACCTCGGACTTCGACTTTGAAGCGCTGCTGGAGGCCAATCTCGAGCGGCTTGCCGATTGCCTGGAAGAACATCTAGATATGTCGCAGATATTCTCGCTAATGTCGCACGCGAAAACCTAGCCCCGGTGAAAGACCAGCTGGGCCCAGGGCTCAGTTCCCGCCATCTCAAAGATTTTAAAACGAGACATACCAGCATAGGGCACAGACAAACTGGTGATGGCATCGAGCGGCATCTGCAGCCAGTTCACCATGATCGAACGGATCACCGCACCGTGGGCGACGACCAGAAAATGCTGACCGCGCAACTGTTGCGCCCACTCACCGATTGCGGGCGTTATCCGTTCATGAAAATCCACCATGGCTTCACCGTTAGGTGCTATAGCCTGAGAGGGCTTGCCGAAAAAGGCGCGCCATTCTTTGGGATATAGCTCACGCACCTCAGCAACTTTCTGCCCTTCCCAGTCTCCAAAGTGAATTTCCCGCAGGCGAGCATCCGTGGCGACCGGTGTCTCACGCTCCTCACCCAGCCAGTGGCCAAATTCGCGGCAGCGCCGCAAATCAGAGCACACGATATGCGACCAGCCGGATTCCCCCTGCACGGCGCTGCGCATTTGTTCCCAGCCCTTATCGCTCAGCGCCACATCGGTACTGCCGCGAAAGATCTCGCCCCCTTCGCAGGCGCCGTGGCGCAACAGATCAACCGTGGTTACACGAAACTCAGCCACCGCGACTCACACCCGCTTCATCAAAGCTTGCCATATCCCGGTGCAGGGCGCAGGCGGCCTGCAAGATAGGCAATGCCAACGCCGCACCACTGCCTTCGCCCAGGCGCATTTCCAGCGATAGCAGCGGTTTTGCTTCCAGTTTAACGAGCAATTTCTCGTGACCGGGTTCTGCCGAACAGTGAGAGAAAAACAGCCACGGCCTGATCGACGGGTTTACCTTGACGGCAGCCATCGCTGCAGCGGTACAGATGTAACCATCGACCATAACCGCAATGCCTCTTTGGGCGGCCCGGATATAGGCTGCCGCCAAGGCGTTTACTTCGAAACCGCCGATACGACGCAGATAATCGGCGCCGGCACGCATGTGCGGAATATGCTTGGACAATGCGCGCGTAACGACGGCAGCCTTTTTAGCTAATCCCTGATCGTTAATACCGGTGCCGCGCCCTACCATTGCCTGAGCGGCGAGCTTGGTATGGGCTACTGCCATCGCTGCGGCGATGGTGCTGTTGCCAATGCCCATTTCACCGCCAATAAACAGATCGATATCACCGGCGGTATCGATGGCCTCTTTGCCCGCTGCCATACACTCTTCAAACTGTCGCTCATCCATCGCTGGACTGTTGCAGATATTTTGCGTGCCGGCAGCGACACGACGGTCTTCAACATTCGGCAGCTCTTCCAGGGAATCAACGGTACCCATATTGAATACCCGAAATGGTACGTTCAGTGTTTTTGCCAACACAGTAATCGCCGCACCACCGGCGGAAAAATTACGGACCATTTCCGAGGTTACCGACTGTGGATAAGCGGAGATTCCCTCAGCGGCTACGCCGTGGTCACCCGCAAAGACAACAATGGCCGGCCGCTCTATTTTGGGGTTTAGCGTTCCCTGATTACCGGCCAACTGGATGGCCACGTCTTCAAGCCTGCCCAGCGAACCTTTGGGCTTGGTAAGGTTATCCTGCCGAGCTCGCGCCAGCGTTATAATCTCTTCATCAGGCGCTGGAGCCTCTTCCAGGTACCACGCTTCTTCCACCTCAATTCTCCTTTAGTGTTATCGCTATACCGGCGACCACAAATTTAACGCGGTCGCACTGTGTCGCCAGCGCCTGATGGAGCCAGCCGCTTTCATCGACAAACTGCCGCGCCAGTGCGTTGACCGGCACTACCCCTTGTCCCACTTCATTACTGACCAACACAATATCGCCTGGCAGCTCCGGTAGGACTTCTAAAAATTCAAGCTTGGCCTGCTGCCATTGGTCCTCGCCCTGCTCCAGCCAATTGCTCAGCCACAGAGTGAGACAGTCAACCAGAATGCATCGATCTTCACGCGCGTGCTGACGCAAGGCCGTACTAAGCGCAAGCGGCTCTTCAATCGTGAGCCAATGTTGATCCCGATCAGCGCGGTGCCGGGCAATTCTGTCACCCATTTCGCCATCGCGAGGCTGCGCGGTGGCCAGATAAACACGCGCTTTACCGGTTGCGCAAACGGCGGCCTCAGCCAGGCGACTCTTACCCGATCTTGCTCCACCCAGGTAAAATTCAATCACGTGGTTGACCTGCTCCTTCGCGGAATCCGTTACACTACAGCTGCGCTGCAGCAAAGCTGCCTATTCTAACGCAATTTACCGAGCACTCCGCAAAAAGAGGTCAGCATGGGACACCGACTGTCTAAAATCTACACACGTACCGGCGATGACGGAACCACCGGTCTGGGCGATGGCAGCCGTATCGACAAAGATGCACCGCGCATGGAGGCCATTGGCACCGTGGATGAAATCAATAGTCATGTTGGTGTGCTGGTGGCCGCTCTGGCCGACGAGGATGAATACCGCCCGCTGCTATCGCAAATCCAGCACGATCTGTTCGATCTCGGCGGGGAGTTGGCGGTACCCGGTTTTACCCTGATCACCGACGAGCGTATCACCGCGCTGGAAAACGAGCTGGACCGTTTGAACGAATCGCTGCCACCACTGAAGAATTTCATTCTGCCCGGCGGCAATCTCGCGGCGGCCCATTGCCACCTTGCCCGTGTGGTCTGCCGACGCGCAGAACGCTGCGTAATCACGCTGAGCAAAACCGATAGCATCAACGAACCGGTGCGCAAATACCTCAACCGGCTGTCAGATCTGTTGTTTGTTCTTGCTCGACTGATTGCGCGCCGTGATGGCGGCCAGGAAGTGCTATGGCAGCCCGCCAATAAATCCTAGTAGCATCAGGCGGCGGGCCATAGCCAGGCCGCGCCGCGCACACCACTGGCGTCGCCGTGTAAGGCTTTTACCACCGACGTCTGACACTCTCGCCCAAAAACACTGCCCGCCAGCTGATTGTTGAGCAATGGATAAAGCGCGTCGATATTGGATAAGCCGCCGCCGAGTACAATGATATCCGGGTCGGCTATATTGATAACCGTTGCAAGGGCTTTCGCCAGCGCCGCGGCATAAGCTCCAATTACCGCAAGCGCGCTGGATTCTCCCTCTTGCGCACGCTGCGCCAGATCATGAGTACTTTCTATTGCAGGGTTGAGCCGTTTTGCGCTGCGCAACAAGCCGCTGCCGCAAAGATAGGTTTCAATACAATCGCTGCTGCCACAGTAACAACGACGATGCTCGTTCGCACCCGGCAGCGGGTTATGCCCCCACTCGCCGCCAAGAAAATTACGCCCCAGCAGCGGCTGATTATCCACCACCAGACCTCCCCCGACGCCGGTACCGAGAATGACACCGAATACGACTTGCTGCCCAGATCCGGCGCCATCCACGGCCTCAGAAAGCGCGAAACAATTGGCGTCGTTGGCGAGCCGCACCTCCCTGTTCAATGCCTGCTCCAGATCGGCCTTTAGCGGCTTGCCGTTGATAACGGTACTGTTGGCGTTTTTCATCAAGCCGGAGTGGATCGATGGCGCGCCGGGCGTGCCAACTCCCACCGTTGCCTGCCTGCCAATCTCGCGCTCAAACTGAGCGACCATACTGGCAATGGCGTCGATGATATTGTCGTAATTGTGGGACGGAGAAGCGACACGCTGCCTGAATAGCGGCGCGCCGGAATCGGCCAATACAACGCCTTCTATCTTGGTGCCACCAAGGTCGATACCAATGCGCACGGTGAGCTCACATCAATTGCAGTAGCGCCAGAAAAACCAACCAGCAGAAGACACTGCGCGATAGAATTTTCTGGGCGCTTCGCAGCTCCGCCTCGGCCTGCTCGGTAAACTGCTGCTCGCTAATGGCTGCGCCGATATCACCAGACAATACTGCTGAGCCGGTAGCATGCAGCACCTCACCGGCGGGTGATGCATCCACAGCAACCGGTGCCACCGCCTGAATACCGCGTTCGAAATCTCCGACGATTGCGAAGGTTAGCGCCAGTGAACGCGCCGGTAACCATTCAATATAGAAAACCATCTGATCCAGCAGCGACTGTTCGCTGGCATCAGACCCTATCCTGCTATCCATGATTTTGCAGAGCCGATACAGTAAGGCCGCCGCTGGCCCCAGCAGAACAAACCAAAACACAACAACAAACCAGCGCTCAAAGCCCTCGTAAAAAATGGCACGCCGTACCTGTTCATGTAACTCGGCGGCGTTATGCATTGACGCGCTGCCGTCAAAATCTTCCAGTTGACACGCGTGCTCATAGGCGGACTCGAGGTCTCCACGCTGCCAGGCGGCTACATACAAATCCAACTCGGAGGTAAAATCGCCACGACCTAGCGCGTACAAAAGCACAGCGATGTAAAACAGCAGCAGAGGCAGACCGAAAAGGACCCCGGTCAGCAACCCATCCACTAGAATGACCGCCACAACCGGCAACAGTATGAGGATGGCCAAGCGCCAACGGTGATCTTTGACCGCCTGAAGGCGCCGATAAGTGGAGTCCACCCAATCGTCGCGCTGTATGACGGCACCGTGGCCCCAGACCTGAATGACAATCAGCACCGTGACTACCGCTAGAAATTCCATCGTATCAGCTCAATTCCTTTTTGAAGTAGGCCCAATCAAAAGCGGGCCCCGGATCTGTTTTACGCCCCGGTGCGATATCGCAGTGACCAACAATACGCTGTTTGCCAATTAAAGGGTACTTGCGCTGCAAGGCCTGCGTGACCTGCACCAGCGTCTGATATTGCTGCGCGGTATAACCCACGGTATCGGTGCCCTCAAGCTCGATGCCAATGCTGTAGTCATTGCAGTTGGGACGACCTGCAAATTCAGAGACCCCCGCATGCCAGGCACGGTCATCGAACGAGACAAACTGTGTGGTGTGGCCGCTGCGGTCTATCAATGCGTGCGCGGACACTTCGAGGTCACGCAGATCGGCAAAGGAGGGGTGCGCATCACAATTGAGACAATTACAAAAAAGATCGTGGATATAGCGGCCACCAAAAACACCGGCAGGCAGGCTGATGTTGTGTATGACAAGTAAATCTACCACCGTGTCGCCAGGGCGCTCACCATAGTTTGGAGAAGGACAATGCTCTACGCCCTGAAGCCACCCGCGGTCATCAATGGAGAACATGCTTGTACCGTATAGTAGAAAAGCCCGCGAGCAGCGGCCCTAAAACAGATGTTTATAACAAGCGTCCGTAACCGAGGCTTTCGGCAACCCTCGTATCAGCGAGGCTTGCCGGCAACATCACGCCATTAGACCGGCTTGTCTTTCATATCGCGAAGGTTACTGATGACCGACTCCAGCGCCCGATCAAACAACATGCCGTCATCCAGCAGCGCCATCTGATCTGAAGCAAGCTTCGCCACCAGATCGGCCTTCTCATATTCCGCCACTTTCATTCCGGAGCGGTTAACGAAGATATGGCGACCGGTACTGGCAATCACTGCCGCAAGACGACAACGCAGTGTTTTACCTGCTTCTTGTGGTATTTCCACCCAGTTACCCACCTGCAATCGAGCCAGGCGGCGCTCTGCCTCTTCCAGCTCTTTCTCACTGGCAGCGGAGCCCTCTCCCAAAGTCTTTGCCAGCGAAGCATCCAGTGCATCGAGGTCGACTTTCTCAGACGGCGCGTCGTCTACTTTTGTTTTTAGATTCACAGGCGTCCCATCCAAATTTTTATTGTTTTGCTCTTTACCCGGCTCACTCAGTTTGCGCAGCCGATTCAAATGCACAGTTTCCAGTTGTTGCAATTGCTCTTTGAGATCATAGGGGTTGTAGCCCACTTGATTCAAGCCTGATCTCAAATCTTCCAGTATGGTGGGCAACTCCGACAGCAACTTATCACGATGAGCCGCGTTGGCAACCGGCTGAACGCTCCAGATCAGACTGTCTACCAGAGTAACCGATTGCTGCCACGCACCACTGTCCTTACCGTGCTGCACATAGTTCAAAAACAGCACTTTGCTCCAGCCTTCCCGGAGAATTGTTGACAGCGGCTCTGGAACGGCGGTTTGATGCATTTTGAGGTCAAGCAGCTCATCTACTGCCTTACGCGCCTCATCCGCAACTTTCTGACTATCCTGGACATCTTGTAAGCGTTTATTGACGATTTCCGCGCGGCGCTGCTCCTGCTGGAGGTAGACCTTGAATTCCTCCAACGCCTCATCAAAGACTGAAGCCGTTCCATCAGCACGCGACAGCACGTCTTTCACAATGCTTTCTATTTCTACATACAAAGGGTCTTCATCAATATCGCCCTCGGGCTGCCATCCGATACAGGCGTCTGCAATAGTGTTCAACAACAGACGCGCCGGGTGGCCTTCCTTGCTGAAAAAACGCTTATCCAGCATCGCAGCCTTTAGTACCGGGATTTGCAGATGCGCAATAAGGCCACGCATCGGGCTAGCCACACTCTCGTCTTCAAGAATGTACTGAAACAGCAAAGAGACCAGATTGATGACGTCGAAATCGCGCTGCGCCAGCCCCTCTTCAGACTCATTCATGGGGCTATTGCCAATTCCCCGCAGCCGCTCGGCCATATCCGCCGTCAACTGGGTGAATTCACCTGCAAAAACAATTTGCGGACTGGCATGCAACAAGCGCTCGAGCTCAGAGCCCTGCAGCTCCTGCAAAACCGACATCAAGGAGGCACGTGAAATCTGGATCTTGCCAGAATCTCCGGGGGAATTGGCTGCGCTCGCGAACAGGCTTTTCAGTACATCGAATACGGAACCGGAAGATTGCTTCGCCAGCTCATCCACATCCACCACATCGGTGGCTTCAGTCAGTTCAGCAGCCGCTTCAGGCACCTGCTGCGCCAACGGTTCCTCGACACCCTCGGTTTTCTTTACGACAGGGTTAGATTCGATATACAAGCCAGCGGCACGTAGAATTTCAGCCAGTTCCTGGTAAAGCCCACCAAATTCAGACACAACGTGCCGATCAAACAGTTTGAATAGCACCAGCTTGGGCTTGATGCTGATATCCAGATCCCGCGTGGATTTGGCAAAGGCGTCACATATTGCCAGCGGCCCCAGCGGGAGCTGGTTTTCGTTCATGGCAATCACTGAACCGTTAGACGCACTCCAGCCTTCAAAGCTGGCCATCAGTGAAGCGATCGGCTGAACAAAGCGCTTGCTGGCCTTGCTGGCCATACTCTCGACCGCCACCTGCTCTTCCATGTCGTCGTAGTCGAGAAGCTCCAGCGGCTTCAGCGTGCTGCCTCCGGTAGACTCACCGGCGCCAACCAGAGCGTGGAAAGGAGCAAAAAGATGGTTGCGGAAATCGTCTTCTAGCCGACGACGGTGCACACGGATTTCCCGCATGGCTTCAAAGTAGAGGTTCTGCTCACTGGCATTGAGGGCGCGATCAGCAAGCTCGAAGAGCGCATCGTCAGCGTTATCCAGCAGCTTCTGCATATGGTCAGACAAAAACTGCCACCCACACTCATGGCATGCTGCAAAAATAGCCGGTAGCGAGCCACCCGCATTTTGGCCAGACCGAAGCTGAACAACTTTCTTTTCATTACTCATGTTGCGTCTCGTTTAACTCTGGCCAGCACGACATTGATCGAATGATTTGTAGCACTTGCCAACATCCGACGGTTCACCGCGTCGCTCCGGTCCAAACTGCAGCAAACCTAGTAGAAAGAGTATCCAAGGCCTTAGCTTAGGTCAACTACCACACAAAACACGTTAAGCGTCACGTTGTGCCCTGTCGTCGTGACTCAACAACATAATAACCATATGTTTTTAATGGCTTTTCGGCAAACACACCCACTATACTATGAAGCCCGCCCTGACAAACAGCAGATACCCGTAAATGTACCTATCACGCCACGAATCGGGCCTCAAAGCGCAGTCTCACTGTAAAGCGGCAGCGACCATTGCTAAACTATCGGCCTCTGCAAAGGAATAAGATATTGAACCACAAAGTGTTACAAAATGATGTGCGCAGCGCCGTAGAGTGCGCCCTGCGCGAAGATATCGGCAGCGGCGACATTACCGCCATGCTGGTACCCGAAACGGCGCAAGCCGAAGCCCGCATCATCTCCCGCGAATCGGCCATCATTTGCGGCCAGGCTTGGGTGGACGAAGTGTTTGCGCAGCTCGACAGCAGTGTCAACGTAAGCTGGAAAGTCGCAGATGGCGATCGCGTAGAGCCAAATCAGACCCTATTCACCCTGCAAGGTCCCGCACGCAGCCTGCTCACCGGTGAGCGTACCGCGCTCAACTTCCTCCAACTGCTCTCAGGCACCGCCACCACCTGCCGCCAATATGCTGATCTCGTGGAAGGCACCGGCGTAAAACTGCTGGACACCCGCAAAACTATCCCCGGGTTGCGCACCGCCCAGAAGTACGCGGTAACCTGTGGTGGCTGCTACAACCACGGCTTTGGACTATTCGATGCCTTCCTTATCAAGGAAAACCATATCGCCGCCTGCGGCGGCATACCGCAAGCTATTGAGAC
>NZ_JBVBUV010000042.1:0-31670 GCF_057445395.1 Litorivivens sp. | reverse complement strand
CTATTCAACGACTAATGATTAAAAAAGCACTAAATGATAAAATCAGGGTATTATCTCGAATTAAGCGCGTGTTGTCTGCCCCAAGGCTAGGGCTGGCGAGGCTGAAGCAGAAACGAAACGCATGGATCACTGAATGCCGCTGAAAAATAATAACAAGCCTCTGGTCACTGTAGTGATATCTGCCTACAACCATGCAGCGTTTGTCAGCTCTTGTGTCCACAGCGCTTTACGGCAGACATATCCCAACATTGAAGTTCTCACTTACGATGACGGCTCAAGCGACACAACGGCAGACATCCTTAACGCACTGTCAGATCAGCATGGCTTCGCATTCACCGCACAAGCAAATCGCGGACTCAGCAAAACGCTTAACCATGCTCTGAGTGTCGCCCAGGGAAAATATTTCTGCCCCGTCGGCTCTGACGACATCATGATGCTTGACAAAACAGAAAAGCAGGTTGCCTTCATGGAAGCCAACCCCGGCGTGGCTGTGTGCGGCGGCAACGCCCTATTGATCGATGAAAAAGGCGTGCTGTGCAGTAAGAGGCAGCGGTTTCACCCCGCCAGAGATCTAACATTCAGCGATCTATTCGAAAATACAACCCCGGGGTTTATCTCACCAACGGCGATGATTCGAACTGACGTGCTCAAGGCTGCAGGCGGCTATCGCGAAGATATTCCACTGGAAGACCTGTACCTCTGGCTGAAACTGGCATCGCTTGGGCATCGCATTCACGCAATCAATGACGTTCTACTGTACTACCGGAAGCACCCCAATAATACATACAAAAATGTCGGGTACATGTTTCACGGCATTCAGAATACGCTAAGCGAATACCAGCAACACCCTAGCTACAACAAGGTCTTAAAAAGACATAAAAACAGCTTGCTCCTCAGTGCAGCCAAACAGGGAGATAAGCAGGGTGCACGGGATATCCTCCAATCACTCAGCTATCGGGACATCAACCTAAAGACACTGCGCGCGCTTACAAGGCTATACCTGAAAATTAACTAACGCCCACCATCTGCCATTCTTTCAGGTAGAGCTTCTCGGGCACGCCCGACTGCGTCAACACCCACTGGTCGGGCGCATAGGTTTTGCCTTCTCCTAAGCAGCCAGCCCACCAACTAAAAGAACTATTGGCCATCACCAAATGGCTCGCCTGGGCCATCATTACCAGATCTGAATACGGATCGTCCAATCGCCCGGAAAATACACGAGCACCTTTTAGCGCCTCTAACCCCAAGTAGGAAACCGGATCTTTGTCATCCGAAAAAATATAAAACTGGTAATCGGACGTTCGATCACCGCATATCTGCCTGATCGCACGTCGGTAATAATCCCGCAGATCAACACCGTGTACAGCCGCTGCCGAAGGAAGCGATACATAGTCGCCTAAACGAACATGCAGTGCGACAGCCCTTGGATCTTTCAATTCACGCAGCAGTGAAGCATCACAGCGAGCACGCCCCTCCAAAAACAGACGCACTGCGGCAATTATGTCGCTATCAGCGTTGCGCCAATAGGCTGGAGACTGCCAATAACCCCTGAAGTATTGCGCGCGCGAGGCGTGCGCCACGGGGTCGAACCCCATCACTTTCTCTTTATATTCACGCGCCCTGAACATTGGAATTCTTACGCGCGACAATACATTATCAAGATGGCGCCGACCACCTTTTGCGCGATAGACCGCGCGCTGATCCTCATAAAGTATTCTTGCCGGTTCAACGAGCGGAGCGAGCTCAAACCCGGTATGATCGCTGCACGTAGCGTAATGAGACGCGTCCAACCATAGCTCACCACCAAGCCATTTGGCCTTGGCGATACCAAAGGCGTATTGGAAAAGCTGATTTCCCAACCCACCCATCACCCGGACAACGACATCACGCGACGTCGGCTTACTCCCCACCGCCATCACCGACGCCCCACACCATATTTAAAACCATAACGCACATTCTGAAGTGGGCCTGCACCCAGCCTAAAAGCTGTTTTCATATCATAGCGATGTGTTTTGGCTGACTTCTGAAAGAGTCGTCGCCAGAATTCATAGACGGCACGACTATCACCACTGCGCCTTTTAAGTTCGGCATAAAGAGTGGCCAACCACCAACTGTAATTCCGAAATTCGTCGACGTTATCGATCGGCAAAGCACGAAATGCCTTAGTGTGACACTCCACCGTTGTGGGGTCGAATAACCCCATTTCACGCACCACCGAAGTCAGTGCGCGCTCACACCCCTCATATAGCTGGCTCAGATTCCGCGTTGTGTTTTGCTGTGCGTGAATACGGTACTGAACCAATGCCTCAGGGTGCACACCAAAACACGCATCTCGACGCAACGCTAATCGCAACCAAAGTGCATAATCTTGCGCGTGAGCACAATCGGACGGATATCGCATATCCCCAAGCCAGTTGCGATCTATCAACACCGACGGGTTGGCTATCGGGTTTTTCCAGACAAAGAGTTGATGAACAATATCAGCATGCGACGTCGGGAAGTCGCTGACACCACTGCGCTCCCCCACATGCTCAATTTGAGAACCGACAAGGGTAAGCCGCCTGGCATCGGCGAGCTCAAGCTGCTTTTGAAGTCGATCAGGCCTGCTCACATCGTCAGCATCAAGCATCGCAACCCAAGGCGAATCTGCACGATCAATCCCTTCATTGGGGGTCGCCACAATACCTTTATTGGGGCGACTGATTATCTGAACTCTTGCGTCACCTTTTGCAGCCCGCTCAATTTCACACAATGTATCGTCGCTGGAACCATCATCAATTACAATCAGCGTCAGATCACGCATAGACTGCGCCAAAACCGAAGTTACTGCCGCACCAACGTACTGTCCGGCGTTATACGCAGGGATAATGACACTAACTTTAGGCATCCGCCCAACCCGCCTTGAACGAAGCCACTAGCCTTGTCTCTTAACCAACGCACTGTACTTTTCACCGAAGAGAGCCGGCGAAAAGCGCTCTCGCGTCATTGATTCGAGTGAAGTGCCCAATGCGTCCCGATTTTCTGGCGTAAGCCCAACCATGGCCTCTAGCTGCCGCGCAAGGGCTGTTGCGTTTCCCTGCTCGAATACAAATGAATACTGATAAGGCAATGCATCGATCAACGGTGGAATATCCGAGCAGACCACCGGGCGAGCAGCCGCCATCGCTTCCAATAACGCAATAGGTGATCCTTCAGTCTTTGAGGTCATAACAAAACAATCGAAGGCTCGCAGATAACGGTAAGCCTTGGCCATATACCCTGAAAATATGACCTGCCCGGAGATGCCCAACCCTGCGGCGAGCGCCTGCAATGCTTGGCGCTCCTTACCATCCCCCACCATGGCCAGCACGGCGCCCGGTATGTTTGCTGCGGCAAAGCCTCTCACCAGCGTTTCGTAATCTTTTTCAGAAGACATACGACCAATCGTGCCAACAACCACCGCCCCAGGCGCCAACCCCAAAGCGCGACGTGCAACGTCACGGTCAAGCAAGCCTTCGGCCAATTCATCCGCGTCGATACAGTTCTCAACGACATCAATCGAGCCCAATTCGGGCGGCAACTGTGGTTCTAGATGTCTCGCGGAGTCGCTGGACACAGCAATCACACGCCAGCCTGCAATGCGGCCACGCTCAATGAATTTAAACAAGGCTGGAAGTTTGGTCTTTTTTATCCGCACACGACCATGGACAACCAATATGAACTTCCCATCAAGCGACAGGCTTCTTTGCAGATCCATCAACAGGTTCGCAGACAACAATCCATCGGCAATAATACAGTCGTAATCACCCTGTTCCAGGCGCCGTCGCAGTCTGGAGCGAAGCACACGGTATCCGATAGGATGCTTGCGAGGGCGCCGTAAAGCATCAAAATCACGCACCAGCGGTGCGCCGAAATCCTTGTGCGGCACACCAGAAAGAAGAAGGCTTTCAACAATGATGCCTTTAACCCTCAACTGTTGTTCGATATGCATGTGCACATGATGGATGGACGCCGACGCTTCGCCAGAATTGCTTATCAGGTTAAGTACAGGCATTCCAATCTCACCAAAACACGGCGCAACCGGGCCGTGCGCTGTCTATCATGATTATAATAAAGCTGTATAATTTCCAGAGACGCGATCACTGAAAATATCGTTTTTCAAACCCCAAATCCGTTGGCTGTCGCGCTGTAAACCCTTACTTGGCAATGACTTTACTAAGTCCGTTAGGGCAATACAGACACTAGTCTATCCCAATCAAGCCCCATGCGCACCTTGAGATAAACCATGTCCAACCCAGCACAATCAGCAACACCAAAGATCTTACTGGTCGGCCAGCAGGACAGAGATATTGATTTCTCCTGGCTGTATCAACACGTCGAAAGCCTGGACTACGTGGTGGTTGAAACACTCAACAAAAAATCCATCAAGGCACTGCCAAGCACATTAAAACGACTAAACCACTCACACTATGACCGAGTCATTCTTGACCTGCCTTTTGCCAAAGTAGTGCGATTTACGCAATTTCTGCAGACGATCAACGGTCTGATAGTTTTTGAGGAAGATGCCTGCCAGAATTTTCTACCCGAATCACGATGGCACGGTGCATTCGCAACTTACTACAAGAGCCTGCCAAATGCCCAGATTATAGTAACAGGCCATGGCACCGCCAAAAGGCTTGCAGCACAAGGCATTGCCAGCCGCGTCATTCCGAAAGGTTTTGACCAATCAGTGTTGCGCAATGACGGCAGTCGCAGGGATATTGAGCTCGGCTTTATTGGACGAACCCGATCGGCCGTCTACAGCCAACGACGCGCGCTACTGGACGCTGTAGACAAGGCGATTGGGGTAAAGCTGCTACGAACCGAATCGCGCGCCGAATACAACAGCGCTTTAAACCGAATCCAGATGTTCCTGAGCGCAGACATGGGTATTGGCGAATATATGGCCAAAAACTTTGAAGCCATGGCCTGCGGCTGCACCGTTATTGCAAGCAAACAGGGCGATGGCGAAGAATCGGCACTGGGCTTTTCCGACATGGAAAACATCGTCTTGTACGAATCCGCTGAGGAAGCGATTGATAAAATAAGACAACTCCAAAAACAACCCGAACTCGCCGCAAAAATCGCCGCGGCAGGTGAACAGCACGTGCGCAACAATTTCTCACACCAGCATATTGCAGACCAACTTATCGCGCTCGCTAGAGCGCCCTTCACCGCTGCCACAGCTCGAAAACCCACATGGATTGAACGCTTATCGCTGCGTTAGAACTCAGGCTTTGGCTTTAATCAGACACTGGAGGTACTTTGCTACGTACTCTGGCTTGCGTACACACGCGCGCCAGTCTGCGGCAAACGCCAGGCGGAAATACTCAACTGCTTCCTTGTATCGACCAGCGCGCTTACAAATGCGAAATACAGACAAGGCCCTTCTGGCCCGGTAAGCCGGTTTATGTCGAATAAAAGCAGCCGGCAACTTAGCACGGTCAAAAACCTCATCGACCAGTAGCAAACCCACCGTCAACGCGGTATCCGCATTGTGACGCATGCTACCCGCGTGCTTATAGATTCTGGTTGTCGGGTGCTGCAACGCCACCGCATCAAAGTTCGCTAAACACTGAGCGAATACGGGAATATCTTCTGTCTGTCGCAACGCTGGATTGTAGCTGACCAGCGCAAATACAGAGCGCTTCATCGCCACCGCACCGTTGCTGATAGACAATCGCTTGTACAGGTAAGCAAGGAAGCGTCGCTCTGCATCACTAGCGATGTCCGCCATCCGCCCCCGCTCCTCCCGACCATCGGGAAATACCGACACTGTCGGTGCAATCAAAAGCCCGGCATCAGGGTATTGATCAGCCGCCGCCCGGAAACACGCCAGCGCATCAGAAAGAAACTCGTCGTCAGCATCAAGGAAAATCAGATACTCACCCTGCGCCAATTCCACTCCCCGATTTCGAACAGCGGCAAGCCCGGCATTTTCCTGCGATATCGCGCGCAATGCCGGAAACCGCCTCGACAGCTCGGCAAGTACTTCGGGGGTGTTGTCTGTAGACCCATCGTCAATCACCAGCACTTCATAATCATCACCCGGCTGAGTACAGGCTGACTCCACTGCCCGCGCCAGCACGGCGCCGTAGTTATAAGCTGGAATAACGACCGAAAACCGCATTATTGCTCGCCTGCGAGCAGAGCTCGAAACCGCGATTCCATCGCCGGATGGGCATACCAGTTACGCAAGAACCGCGTGCGATCCTTGTCTTTACACTGACGAAACTGGGATTTGGAGCGCACCGCATGCAGCACATCCAGATCAATCAATTCCACACCGCGCTCGGTCACCAGGAAATTGCGCGCTTTGAAATCACCATGACATAGCTGCAGCTCTTCCATGACCCGGAAAATATCGCGCACATCGTCCAGCTCACGCTGGGTCGGCTCGCGCCGCTGATAGGCATCGAGCATCTCCTCTCCCCCCGCATCTGCGGTCACCAGGTAGGATACGCCGCGCACCGGCCCACGCCGCTGCTCCATCAGCAGAAGCGGTGCAGGTGTTTTTAATCCCGCCATTTGCAACAGATGGGCCGCCCGCCAGGCATTACTCGCCCGCGTCTCTCGAAACAGGCGCCGCAGCCTGTGACTGGTGCTTTTAATATTGTAGCGTTTGATGACCACCGATTGACCAGCAAGCTGAGCGCGCACCACCGTCGCACTGTTGCCGTCCTTGAGCATCTCAGCCTTGGCCATCACACTGTCAGGAGCGGCGCGAAATTGCGCAACCCAGCTCTCATCCAGTCCGCGCTTGGCAGCGACAAACCAGCCACCGCGCTGCTCCACCGCAACCTCAGTGCAATTGCGAAATACCTTAGCGAGATACTTTTCAGCACGTTTCCACCAGATACTCTGACTGGCCTCATCCAGCTGTTCCCTGGCCCGTTCCGGTTTGAGCGAGAGCGGCAGCGCCAGATAGGGACTCTCCAGCAGCGCCTGTCGCTCCAGCCACGGGAACTGAGCGATAAAAGCAGCCAGGTTGCCCACACACTGCTCACCATTCAATGGCTTTTCTTGCGCCTGTAGCGAGGCGTTATCAATAACGTGTAATTTGCCATTTGCCAACAGGAAGTTGTCAAAGTGAATATCGGTCTGACAAATCCCATTGCGATGCATACTGGCCAACAGCTCGAATGCAGCGGCGAGAAAGGCTGCACGCTTTTCGCCCTGCAATCCTGCTGACAAAGGCTCAACGGGGTCGAGCTTTTGGTAAATAACGGCGCTCAAGCCCGTATCCATCTCGCCAGACCACAAGAGTTCCGGCGTCGGGATGTCGGCTTTCTGCAGCGCGGCATAACCTGTGATTTCTGCCGTCTGCTCTTTACGTGCCTGCGGCAAAAAGAGCTTGGCGACAACGGGCTTTTTGCCCCAGCGCCCCGCCAAGGTAACGCGCTTGCCGGGCAATAAACGCAGACAAGTATCAAACACCAGTGGCTGGTGCTCCAGTTCTGCGGTTATCGGTAGCGGAAGCTCCCATTCATTGGCTTCCAGCACTTTGCGTATCTGTTCTATCACTGCCAATTCTCCAGCAGTTCAGCGGCCCGCGCTGGCATATCATAAATATCGGCGTTATGAGCGAAGGTAAGTCCGCGTGCACGCCACGTATCACCATTTTCAGACAACACCCGGCGCAAAGCTTCGTCGAGATCAGCCTGTACAACCGGATTAGGCACTACCTCGCCCATTCGTTCTCGCGTCACATAAGCGGCGTAACCACAGGCGTTCGTCGTAACTACTGGCAAGCCAGCCACCATCGCTTCCAACAATACCGTCCCGGTGTTCTCACGGTAAGCCGGATGCAGCAGCACATCGGCAGCCCACAAATATTCACTCACATTGTTTACGCCACCGAGAAAGGTCACTTGGGACGCAATGCCAAGGTTACGAGCGAGCGCTTCGAATTTTTCCGCTTTGTCCTTGCCCAGTATCAACATCCGGGTCGTCTGCCCCGCCTGTAATTGCGAGGCCAGCGCACGCAACGCCCGATCAAGACCCTTGGTACGAAAACCGCTACCCACAAACAGTATAATGCGCTCCGCATCACCCCATCCCTGGGCCGCACGAAAGGCTGCACGACGCTCTGCGTAATCTGAAGGCATCACCCGATCGCGCCGAATTCCCGGGGGCAGCAGACGCATTCGTGTCTCGGGTGTGCCGTAGTATTGCTTAAACACCGCCATTTCTGGCTCAGAAATCAACAACACTCGCGTGGTTGCCGTCGCCGCAAAAACACCCGCCTCCATACGCTGATAACTGCGCGCACGCGGCAAAAAACGATACAGGAAACCGCGTTCTTCGTGTATTTTGGCCGCGAAGCAGCTGTCCGCCGCGTAGTAAAAGTCCAATCCCGGCATTTTATTGAAGCCCACCACCTTATCCAGAGTGCGGGACTTAATCGCCCCAGGCAGCGCCTGTGCAAAAGCGGCATCGCGGGCATGATTACTCACGCCGCTCACCGGAACGGTAACAACATCGATATCGGCCGGTTTTTCTCCTTCCCAACCGCCGCAGAATACGGTCACGCGATGCCCACGCGCCATGCAGGCGCGGGCAATCGCCAACATGTCGCGCTGCAAGCCTCCAAACGGAAAGTACTTGAACAGCGCGAAGCCGAAATGCATCAGACTTGCTCCGCTAGCAGGTTTTCCACCGCCGCCCACACCCGGCGCGGGGTCAGCGAGGTCATCACAACGGGATCAGTGGCGGCCAGGTCACCGCGCGGGAATTCTCCGGCCAGCAGATGTTTCTGGTTGGCGCCATAAGTACCAACCAGATCTGGTGAGGTAGGCCCATAAAGCGCCACTGTCGGTACATTTAATGCCGCCGCCAGATGTCCGAGGCCGGTATCTACCGACACAACAAAGCTGGCCTTCTGCAGCTCAGCCGCCACACCCTGCAGATTCAGCTTTGGCAGCGCTTTGGCCTTATCCGACACTTGCGCAATCCGCAACGCTCGCTCGCGTTCAGCTTCGCTGCCCCAGGGCAGACGCACCTCATAACCGGCGCTCGTTACCTGCTTGCACAACTCCAGCCAATAAGGCTCTGGCCAGTGCTTATCGTGCCGCGACGTGCCATGCAGGAAAATAACGTAGGGATCACGCTCACCACCGAGTTTGAACTTCTGGGTGTCAATCGCATAATCACCCCGGGTATTTGGCTTTTCGTAGCCCAGCGCCTGAGCGAATAACTGTCGAGTCCGCTCCACTGCATGCTGCTCACGAGGAATATGGTATTTGCGATGATAGAACCAGGCTGCCACCTTCTCGCGCACTGTGGCACTGTCCATGCCAGCGCGCGGCGCTTTAACCAGGCGCATCAGCACAGCGCTTTTCAGCAGCCCTTGTGCGTCAATCACCAGATCGTAGTTTTCCTTACGCATCTGGCCTTTAAACGCCTTCCATTCAATACCACTAAGCGCCGCCATGGGGGACTTGCGCCAACGCCGAATGGCCACTGGGATCACTTTGCCAACAGCCGGATGCCACCCTGGCACTTCGGCAAAACCCTCTTCCACCACCCAGTCGAACACAATGCCGGGAATGGCGGCGCTTGCGTCCGTCAACGCAGGCAGGGTGTGTATCACGTCGCCCATCGACGACGTTTTAATCAACAGTACTCTCATTGTTCCGCGTCTGTCAGTGTCGCCAGCGAACGGATTACCCGCTCGGGCTCCAAATCCACCAGACATTTCATATGGCCCATGGGGCATTCGCGCTTGAAGCAGGGGCCGCAGTCTACCGGAATCTGTTCTATGGCCACCCGCTCAGCCAATGGCGGGGTAAAGCCCGGCGAGGTGGAACCGTAAACCACAACCAGCGGACGACCCAAGGCGGCGGCAATATGCATCAACCCCGAATCGTTAGACACCACTGCGGTTACCTGCGAGAGAATATCAATGGCCTGGCCCAGCGAGGTTTTGCCGCAGAAATTATGGCAGCGAGCGCTAGCGGTCGGTGGCAACGCTGACCGGATTCGTTCAGCCACTTCTGAGTCCTTACCCGACCCCATCAAGACAACCTGCCAACCTTGATCCAGATAGTGACCTGCCACTCTGGCATAGTGCTTGTCTGGCCAACGCTTGGCAGGGCCAAACTCGGCACCCGGACACAACGCCAGAGTTGGGCCTTCCAAGCCTTTCTCCGCAAACAGCTTTTGCGCTGCCTTGTGATTAACCGCCAGCGCTGGACGAGGAATCGGATCCGGCAACAGCTCACCTTTCGCCAATCCCAGCGCCACAAAGCGCTCTATCATCAGCGGATACTTCTGCTTGTCCAGCACCCGCACATCATTGAGCAGGCCGTAACGCATTTCACCGCGCCATCCGGTGCGCTGAGGAATAGAAGCAAAAAAAGGAATCAGGGCAGACTTGAGGGAATTCGGCAAGACGATTGCTTGATCATAGCCTTGCGAAGCAAGGTCTTTACCCAGCCGCCGTCGAGTGCCCAACTGCAGCTGACCGTGCCCCAACGGCATGGTCAGCCCGCGGCGAACCTCGGGCATCCGGGTAAGCAATGGCTTACTCCACTCGGGCGCGAGCACGTCAATTTCGCACTCGGCATCCCGCTGACGCAGCACCTTGAACAGGGTCTGCGCCATCACCATGTCCCCCACCCAGGAGGGACCAATTATCAGAATGCGGCGATGAGCCATGTCGCTGTGCGAATCCCTTAATCGGCGACCGGGGCCAGCCACTCTTGGTGTGCAGGCGAACGGCCTTTGACGGCGTCAAAATAGGCACTTTGCAATTTCTCGGTGATCGGGCCACGTTTTCCCTCACCGATACGGCGACCATCGAGCGACTGTATCGGCAACACTTCCGCCGCAGTACCGGTGAAAAAGGCTTCATCGGCAATGTACACTTCATCGCGGGTGATGCGCTTTTCAATGATCTCGAAACCGTGGTCTTCGGCCAGCGCAAACAAGGTATTGCGGGTAATCCCGTCGAGGCAGCTGGTCAGCTCGGGCGTATACAGCTTGCCTTCGCGCACAATGAAAATATTCTCACCGGAGCCTTCCGCAACGTAGCCTTCGTTATCCAGCAGCAGGGCCTCTTCACAGCCACTTTGCAGAGCTTCCTGCAGGGCCAGCATCGAGTTGATGTAGTGACCGTTGGCCTTAGCCTTACACATGGAGATATTGACGTGGTGCCTGGTATACGACGAGGTGCGCACCTTGATGCCATTTACCTTCGCTTCGGGCGACATATAAGCCGGCCAATGCCAAGCGGCAACAATCACGTGCGTTTTCAGATTGTCTGCGCGCAACCCCATGCCTTCAGAGCCATAAAAGGCCATGGGACGCAGGTAGGCCTCTTCAAGCCCATTCTCACGCACAACAGCTTTCTGGGCGGCATTCAGATCATCCTTCGAGAACGGCAGCTGCATGTTCAGAATATGGGCTGAACGGAACAGGCGATCAGTGTGCTCTTTGAGACGAAAAATTGCCGTGTCATGGCTGTCGGTATGGTAGGCGCGCACACCTTCAAACACCCCGAGACCATAGTGCAGGGTATGAGTAAGCACATGCACTTTGGCTTCACGCCAGGGCACCAATTCACCATCAAACCAAATCACGCCATCGCGATCAGCCATGGACATTGCTGTAACTCCTTCAGAAAATTAACGGGCTGGTTACCGATCTAAAAATCTATTGTTTGTCAGTGTCGCCGGGCGTCATCCACTGCTGCCACTGTGCCATCACAACCCGGCGATGATCGGCCACCTCCGCAGCAGGCGCCAAACCTTTTTCCTCTTGCAGACTTGAACGGTGAACAAAACTGCGGAAGGTCTTGTAGGCATCAATCAGCGCCAGTGCCTGCATTTCATCCAGCAAACCTTCGGCCTGCAGTGATTCGAGAATCCGGATATTGTCGGTATACCGCGTTAATGACGGATACCGATGCGCCTGGGCGAGAACCGCATATTGCACCATAAATTCAATATCAACGATACCTCCCAGCCCCTGTTTCAGCTCGAACTGGCCATTTTTTTCTCCGCTGCCGCCACTGGCCAGATGCGTACGCATGCGCTCGCGCATTTCCACTACCTCGCCACACAGAGCTGCCTCATCGCGGGCTTTGCCAAGTACCGAAGCCCGCAGCGCCTCAAACTGACGCGCCAGCGACGTACCGCCCGCCACCACTCGCGCTCTGACCAACGCCTGATGCTCCCAGGTCCAGGCTGTGTTTTCCTGATAATCAGCAAAGGCTTTGACCGAGGTTACCAACAGCCCCGAATCACCTGACGGCCGCAGACGCATATCCACTTCATACAACTGACCCAAACCGGTATTGGCGGTAAGAATGTGAATCATGCGCTGGCCCAGACGGGTGAAAAACGTAGCACCGTCTACCGCCCGCTTGCCCTCGGTTACGTCGGTACTGCTAACGTCATGAATAAACACCAAATCCAGATCCGAGCCATAACCCAGCTCCAATCCGCCCAATTTGCCATAGGCCACGACGATAAACGGCACGTCGTCAGAGCTGACGCCCGGCAGATCACCGTGACGCGCGCGCAGATCCTGCCAGGCCAGCTGCAACACATAACCCAGCACCACTTCCGCGATATAGGAAAGGTAATCACTGACTTTCATCAAGGGCAGAGTGCCGACGATTTCCGAGGCCGCCACCCGCAACACATGAGCCAGTTTAAAATAGCGCAGCGCCTCCATCAGCGCTTCCTGATCATCCTCTGGAATGCGCAGCATCTGCTGCCGCAGGTCGTTGTAGAGCCCCTCCTGATCAGGAACTGAATACAGGCTGTCCTCGTTGAGCAGCTCGTCGAGCAGTACCGGGTTACGCGCCAGCAGTCGCGAGATCCAGGGGCTGGCATCGCAAAGCCGCACCAGACGACTTAATGCTCCGGGGTTTTCAATCAGCAGCACAAGATAGGCCGTGCGCCGCAAGACGGCTTCCACCAGTGGCAGAATACGCAGATAGCAACGGCCCGGTAGCTCGGCGTCGGTGCAGGCATCGAGCAGACGCGGCAAGAAGTCGTACAGACGCTCGCGACCAATGCTCTGCATACGCTTGACCGTGCCGCCTTCCAGCATCGCCTGAGTCAAGCGCGCCACCTCTTCGGCCTCGTCATAACCGGCGTCGCGCAGCTCCTCCAACAGCGCCGCATCGTCGGCGCTGTGCAGCAGGTCCTCCCAAGGGCGCTCCGACAATTCAATTTCATCGCTTTTTTCAGGGTCTGCAATCACCGCCTCAAAATGTTCGGCTACGCGCTCACGATGGCTGTTCAGCGCGGCGTAATAGCGCTGCCAGTCGCCGTCAAAACCCATCACCCAGGCCAGCGCCACTCGCTCCTTCTTCTCTCTCGGCAGCTGCTGCGTCTGGCGGTCGAGCCATGCCTGAATGGCATGCTCGGTATCGCGTAGGAACAGGTTGGCAGCTTTGAGCTCCTTTACGGCTTCCAGCGGCAGCTGCTCGAGTGCCAACAGCTCGTCTAACACCTTGGTCAAACTGCGCTCCTGCAGGCCCAGTTCACGACCTCCGCGCACCAGCTGAAAGGCCTGGGCGATAAATTCAATCTCTCGAATACCGCCACCGCCCAACTTGATATTGTCCTGTAGCTGTCGACGCTTCACCTCGCGACGGATCATGCCCTTCATCTCACGCAAGGCGTCTATCACCGAAAAGTCCACATAGCGGCGATAGACAAAAGGCGCGAGATCTCTCAACAGGTCGGCGCCCGCCTCCTGATCACCGGCCACCACACGCGCCTTGATCATGGCGTAGCGCTCCCACTCCCGCCCCTGATCCTGGTAGTACTCTTCCATGGCGTCAAAATTGATAACCAGCGGCCCGCTTTGGCCGTAGGGCCGCAGCCGCATATCCACCCGAAAGACAAAACCATCGGCGGTACGCTGATCGAGGCTGGCTATAATCCGCTGCCCCAATTTGATAAAAAACTGCTGATTATCCACCTGCCGAGCACCGCCGACGGTTTCGCCAGACGCCGGGTAGGTAAAGATCAGATCGATATCCGATGACAGGTTCAGCTCGCGGGCACCAAGCTTGCCCATACCGACAACCACCAGCTGCTGGGGCACACCGTCGCGGCTGTGCGGCTCACCCAGTTCGGCGGCCAGCTCGCGGTGATGAAAATCCAAGGCAGCTTGCAAACAGGTTTCCGCCAGCCGCGACAGATCGCCAGTGGTACCGTGAGTATCCGCCAGGCGATTCAGGTCTCGCCAGACAATACGCAGCCACTGCCGATTGCGAAAGCGGCGCAGGTTGCGATCAAGCTCGTCTGCCGAGGAACAAGCCGCCTCATCGAAGGTGAGTGCATAGTCACTGGCCTCCAGCGCACCCGTTTCGGCCATCTCTCGAAACGCTTGTGGCTGCTGACGCAAAAGCTCAAAGAATGCCTGCGAACACGCCAGCATTTTGATCAGCCGGGGGCCAAAAAGCGCGTCGCCAGCTTGCGCTTCGTACCAGGCACGCGTGCTGTCATCACAGCTTGCCAGCAACTGCTCCCAATTGCGCTTGGCATCCAGACGCAGTGCCTCCGGCACCGTTTCCATCAGACTATCACCCATATGTCAGGACCCGCTGTGGGCCGCAGGAGCCACCCGCATCACTTCCGTCACGGTGGTTTCCCCCGCCGCCACTTTCTGCGCGCCGCTGAGACGCAGCGTTTTCATACCGCTCTTGACCGCAGCCTGACGGATGCCAGACAGGTTCATGTCGCCGGATACCAGCTCCTTCACCTCGTCGTCCATGGTCAGCACCTCGTAGATACCCTGCCGTCCATAGAATCCCGTATTGCGACACTCCAGGCAGCCTTCCGCCACATAAAACTGTTTTGGCGATTCTGCGCGCCAAGGCGCAATCAATTGCTGCCAGCCGGCCTCATCCGTGGGCGCCGGCTTTTTGCAATGGGGGCACAACGTTCTCACCAGCCGCTGGGCCATTACACCGAGCACGGTCGCCTTCAGCAGATAAGCGGGCACGTCCAGCTCTAACAGTCGCGTAATAGCGCTGGGCGCATCGTTGGTATGCAGGGTCGCAATCACCAGATGGCCCGTTAGTGCGGCCTGCACCGCCATCTCTGCAGTCTCCTGATCGCGGATTTCGCCGATCATGATGATGTCCGGATCCTGCCGCAGCAGCGCACGAACACCCGAGGCGAAGGTGAGGCCAATCTGGGAATGCACCTGCATCTGATTAAAGGCGCCCTCGACCATTTCTATCGGGTCCTCTATGGTGCAGACATTCACATCCGAGGTAGCCACCTGCTTAAGGCTGGAGTAAAGCGTGGTGGTCTTACCGGAGCCCGTCGGACCAGTCACCAAGACAATACCGTTAGGCTGATTGATCATGGTTTGCCAGCGCTTGAGATCCTCACCCCGCAGCCCCAGCTGATCAAAGCTGCGTAACAGCACCTCAGGGTCAAAAATCCGCATCACCATCTTTTCGCCGAACGCAGTCGGCAGGGTCGACAGGCGCAGCTCTATTTCGCCACCGGCCGGATTTTTAGTCTTCAGACGACCATCCTGCGGACGGCGCTTTTCTGCCAGGTCCATCCGCCCCAGAATCTTCAGACGACTGACCACCGCCGCCATTACGCCAGCCGGCATTTCATAGACATTGTAGAGAGCACCGTCAATGCGAAAGCGCACATTGCCAATGTCCCGGCGCGGCTCGATATGAATGTCACTCGCTCGCTGGTCAAACGCATACTGCAGTAGCCAGTCGACAATTTTGACCACATGACCGTCGTTGGCATCCAGATCCTTGGCAGCGCCCATCTGCAGCAGCTGCTCCAAGTTGGCAACGCTGGATTCCTTGCGCTCAGCGCCCTTTACTCCCATGACCGATTTGGAAAGGGTATAAAACTCCACCGTATAACGGGCAATATCAGTGGGCTTGGTCAACACCTTGCGGATGGGTTTGCGCAACGTCGGCGCCAGGTTGGCTTCCCAGGTGGCCTCGAAGGGGTCACAGACGCCGACGACCACTTCCTGATCGGTAACATCGAGCGCCAGAATGTTGTATCGCTGAGCAAAAGCGTAAGACATAACTTCGGTGATTGTCGGCACATCGATCTTCAGCGGGTCGATATGCCGAAACTCCATCTGGCAGTGATCCGCCAGCCACTGGGTCAGGAATTCTTCCGTCAATTGCTTACCCGGACGCTTGAGGTGCTCCAGCTCGAAGTTAGCAATATGCTCGATGGGGCTGACCGGCTTGCCGTCGCGCTTGGACGTAAAATGCGGGATGCGGCGGAAGTCAGCTACAGAAATATGCCCTTCCTGCTCCAGCCGATTCAGCAGCCCCTTGACAGTCAGGGGGCCAGAAAGTGGGTTCGCCGTAGTCTGCATAGAAAATTTCCGCAATTTTCGCATCATTATCACAGTCAGCAGGCCATAATTACCAGAGGTCATACAGGCCGTCTGACCCGAGCATCTCAAGAAATGTCGACTGTTACAATTTTGTGACAAGTCAGTATACTGGCGGCCTCGCAAAGCAGGAGAGCACAATGGCTGGAAACCCTCTCACGAATCTGTTCGGAAAATCACCGATCGCACCGATCCAGCAGCATATGACCAGTACCAGAGACTGCGCCCAGCTGCTGACCCAGTTTATGGACGCCGCCGTCGCCGGCGACTGGGATCAGGCAAAAACTCACCAGAAGGCCATCGCCAAGCTCGAGAACGAAGCGGACAAGCTCAAGAAGCAGGTTCGCCTGCAGCTGCCCAAGAGCCTGTTCCTTCCCGTGCCACGCTCGGACTTGCTTGATTTGGTGGGGGTGCAGGACCACATTGCCAACCTCGCCAAGGACATCGCTGGACTGATGCTCGGGCGCCAGATGGAAATTCCCGCCAAACTGGTTGAGCTGATGGGGGAATATCTCAAGCTCGCCATCGACACGGTTAATCAGGCTCACCGCGCCATAGACGAGCTGGATGAGCTGCTCGAGAGCGGTTTTCGCGGCCGCGAGGTGGATTTCGTCGAATCACTGATTAACGAACTCGACAAGCTGGAACACGAGAACGACAAGGCTCAGGTCAAGATCCGCGCCGTGCTGTTCAAACTGGAGGCCGAGCTGCCACCAGTGAACGTAATGTTCCTCTATAAAATTATTGACTGGGTCGGAGAGCTCGCCAACGAGGCGCAAAAAGTAGGTTCACGCCTGCAAATTCTTCTCGCCCGCTAAATGCATTTTTAAGTACTCGGGGATAACACATGTCTGTTATTGCAGAACACGGTCAGATATTGCTCATTCTGGCCTGTCTTTTCGGCTTCTTCATGGCCTGGGGTGTAGGCGCTAACGATGTCGCCAATGCCATGGGCACCTCGGTCGGCTCCAAAGCCCTGACCATTAAACAGGCGATTCTCGTCGCCATGGTCTTCGAATTCTGCGGCGCCTATCTGGCGGGCGGGGAGGTCACCTCCACGATCCGCAAAGGCATCATTGATTCCTCCATCTTGGCCGACACGCCGGAGCTATTGGTCTACGGCATGATGTCGTCTCTGCTGGCCGCCGGCACCTGGCTGTTAATAGCCTCCATTATGGGCTGGCCTGTCTCCACCACCCACTCCATCGTGGGCGCATTGGTGGGTTTTGCCGCTGTCGGCATCAGCGTTGACGCCGTATCTTGGGGCAAGGTGGGTCAGATAGCCGCTAGCTGGGTAGTTTCGCCGCTTCTGGCGGGCACCATATCCTTCCTGCTATTTATGAGCGCCCAGCGCTTGATTCTCGACGCGCCCGAACCCTTTAAAGCCGCCAAAAAATACATCCCGTTTTACATGTTTGCCGTCGGCTTTATCATTGCCATGGTCACCATGGTCAAAGGCCTCAAACACATCGGGTTGGGCTTGAGCTTTCAGGAATGTCTGGGCTACGCAGCCCTCGTCGGCCTTGCCGTCATGGGGCTGGGCTACGCGCTTCTGAGCAGAATCAAAGAAGACCCCATTCAAGGGAATTTCCGCTTTGCCAACGTCGAGCGCGTGTTTGCGGTTCTGATGATATTCACCGCCTGCGCCATGGCCTTTGCCCATGGGTCAAACGACGTCGCCAATGCCGTTGGCCCGCTGGCGGCTGTAGTAAGCGTTATTGCCTCCGGCGGTGAAGTAGCCGCCAAATCACCCCTGCCTTGGTGGGTACTGCTGCTTGGTGGCGGCGGTATCGTTGTAGGTCTGGCCACCTACGGCTTTAAAGTCATCGCCACGGTAGGCAAGAAAATCACCGAGCTTACTCCCAGTCGCGGTTTTGCAGCCGAACTGGGCGCGGCCACCACCGTGGTACTGGCCTCGGCCACAGGCCTGCCGATCTCTACCACACACACCTTGGTGGGCGCGATCCTCGGGGTGGGTCTTGCGCGTGGCATCGCCGCACTAAACCTGCGCGTGATTGGCAATATCTTCCTGTCTTGGCTGATCACCCTGCCTGCGGGCGCAGGCCTGGCCATTGTCTTTTTCTTCTTCTTCAAGGGTGTGTTCAGCTAGCCCGTGAACATCCCGGATCTCAAAACCCAGCTGGCAGAGCTGATTGCACTACCCTCCATCAGCTCTGCCTCGCCCCGTCACGACATGGGCAACCTGGCCGTTATTGAACGGCTGGCACAATGGCTGGAAACGCTCGGCTTCGCAGTGCGCATACTGCCCCTACCCGACAACCCCAACAAAGCCAATCTGTTAGCCACTCTGGGAACTGGGCCCGGCGGCCTAGTGCTGGCCGGACATACCGATACGGTGCCATGCGACGAACAGCTTTGGGACAGCAGCCCCTTCACCCTCAGTGAGCGAGACAACCGCTTTTATGGTTTGGGTGCTACGGACATGAAAGGCTTTTTCCCGATTGCGATTGAGGCCGCACGTACCTTCCTCGATACCCCCCTAAAACAGCCATTGATGATTCTGGCCACCGCTGACGAAGAAAGCTCCATGGCCGGCGCACGAGCATTGGCCAGCCAGGGGTTTCCCAAAGCGCGCTATGCAGTTATTGGTGAACCCACTGGCCTGCGACCCATCCGCATGCACAAAGGCATCATGATGGAAGCCGTCCGCCTCCAGGGCCGATCCGGGCACTCTTCAGACCCAGCCTTGGGGCGATCCGCCCTGGACGCCATGCACGACGTCATGACCGAGCTGGTGAATCTACGCAAGGCATTGCAAAGTCGCTACCAGCACAGCGGCTTCACCCTGCCCACGCCGACCCTGAATCTGGGGTGCATCCACGGTGGCGACAACCCAAACCGCATCTGCGGCCAGTGCGAACTACAGTTTGATCTGCGCGGCGTGCCCGGCATGCACAACGACGAGTTGCGCCAGCAAATTCGGCAGCGACTGCAACCCATTGCCGACCACCACCAGGTCAACTTTGAGCTGGTAGACCTTATGCCCGGTATCGAACCCTTTGAACAAGATGCCGATAGCGATCTGGTGAAAGCAGCCGAGCAGCTTAGTGGCCATCAGGCGGATGCGGTTGCCTTCGGAACCGAGGCTGGCTTTATGCAGCAACTCGGCATGGAAACCATCGTCATGGGCCCCGGCTCCATCGACGTGGCGCACCAACCCAATGAGTACCTGGCCCATGAGCAGATTGCACCGGCAGTCGAGCTGCTGCGCGGCCTGATCAAACGATTCTGCCTTTAGCACGCACAGCACACACCGATAGCCCAGCCCTATAACTCTCGCACCCGGAACCAGCCCGCAATACTGTAGCGCCGCCGCACCGCAGGCTTCACTTCATGCGGGAAGCGCTCACTGAAAAACAGCACCAGGCGTCCCATTACCGGCGAGATATTCTCGATAGAGTCGCTATCAAAGTCCCGATACAGCGCCAGCTCGCCGCCCCAGCTATCCTGCCAACGGGGATTCAGGTACAGCACAGTGGAAAGGATTCGGTTAGTGTTACCGGCAAAGGCATCCAGATGTTTTTTGTAAAAGGCTCCTTTTCCGTAGCGCGCAAAATGACACTCGAAATCAAATAGACCCAAGAACACACGCCGGTTCAGCTCCAAGCGCAAGTATTCCATCCAGTGCAAATACGCAGATTCGGCGGGATAGTCGTGGCTGAGCCAGTGAATGGTGTCGGTACGCAGTTTGCTGTTTAAGCGAAAGCTGTCGTCGCGCCCAATACCGGCGCGCCTGAACGCTGCACTGCTGCGCGGCCCGGTGCGCTCATATAAAGCCCACAACAATTCATCAGGCACGCCGGCATCGACCACGCAATAGCCGTCACGCACCAGGGCGCCGGCAATGGCATCAACGTAGTCGGAAAACTCCCCCGCAGGTATGGCGGTCACGGCAGGCACTCAAAAAAGGACGGCGCTTTTTACGGCAAAAGGCATCCACTGTCACGCCTTTTTTGCAAGGCCGGATTCACATAGTTTGCGCGCTTTACCTGTGAAAGATTCACCGGGGAATTGTGGTTTGCCCCTATAGGGGAAAGGGGGGCAATGTTATACTGTGCCACGACCCTGGGATATTCGTCAGACCGCTAGATCCCTGAGCCGATGCTTTAAACCACGGCTGTTTCCAGCCGCTGCTGTTGTGCATGCCCGCGCGAACGGGAAGCCTGATGCAACGCGGAAACCGCCACCTTGAACCCCTGGGTTCAAGGGTCACGCGGCCAACGGTATCTCCGGGGTTTTTACTGCTTGCTCCCGGCCGGCAGTTTGCCCACCATAAGCGCATGACAACGCTCGAAAAAACCAACCTCCGCAAGCAGCTGCGTGCGCAACGCAGGGCGCTTTCAGACGCCGCTCAAAAGGTCGCCAGCCGCGATCTAGATCGCCGCCTGAGAAAATTAACGCCGGCCCGACGTGCCGGACATATCGCGTTTTACCTACCCAACGACGGAGAAATATCACCCCTGCTCACGCTGCAGCGAATGGCGCGCCAGCAGCATGCCTGCTATCTGCCTTGCCTCGCCGGCAAGGCGTTGATATTCAGACGTTTTCACCCCGGCCAGAAATTGCGCCGAAATCGTTTCAACATTCCTGAGCCGCCCCAGCGGCGCGGCAATGCGCGCCCAGCCCACAAACTCGATGTGATATTTTTACCGCTGGTTGGTTTCGATACTCAGGGTAATCGATTGGGAATGGGAGGCGGCTTTTACGATCGAACCTTAAGTCATCTGCCTCGACAGAAAACGCGCAGGCCTTTACTCGTTGGATTGGCACACGACTTCCAACAAGTGGAACGTCTGCCAGTGCAAAGTTGGGATATTCCTCTGGATGTCATTGCGACCGACAGAAGACTTTACTGGTTATCCCGGTGACGAGCCGTCGTAGGGACATTGAACGGAGGTAGCAGATAAACTACCCCACTCGCAAAACACCTACAGGCAGCCACCTAAAAGATGGCTTTTACCACGACAAAGAAATCGGCTTCAGCGCGATCCAGCGCCGCTTCATCCACATTATCCTCTGACAATGATTCCGCAATGACGGCGCGTACCTCAAGCCAATCCCAAGCGCTCAGCGTCGCACGAATACCCGCATCAGCAATGCTGCTTTGATCGCCCAAATCGACCGAACCCAAGGCGCCGGAAGCATTTTCATACTGTGCCGCACCATATTCTGCAAACACTCCACCAGCCAGAGAGAAGTCCCCCAGCTTCCAGGTATGATTGAAACTGAGGTCGGCATGATAGCCGCTATCGCCGACCAGCACGCCCGGAAGATACGCGCTGAGCCTATCAACACCGCCAAGGACCCACTGTTGTTGCTGCGGCAGCTGCTCGTCGCTCAGCTGAGCGTTCAAGGCCAACCTGAAGTTACTGTTGGCGCTGAACGCGTAGATGGCTTCTGCCTTCGGCTTGATAACGACAAATTCAGCCGTTCGCTTACCTACCGCCATCCCGGCAGATTGAGAGTCTGTCCCGAGCGTGCCCTTATCACCACTTATACCGCCCTTTATCGCAGCTCCGAGCTTCCAATTCAGCAAGTTCTCGCGGTGCTGTTTAGCTTTGTGATAGGTCGCACCCACCTCCAGCGTTGCATAACGCTCGTCCTGTACCACCTGATCTATATTTGAGTCGATGAGCGAATCGGTATAATCCAGTCGCTGAGACAGGGTGAAGCGGTGATCGATATCACTGGAAATCACCTGATTGCCTGTTATCGCCAGCTGATCGATTTCCGCATCCAATTCAACGTCCCGTTGGGTGGAGCTGGCTGTCGGTAGACACAACAGGCCACCGAAGCCGCTGGGTACAACACAAGCCGTCGATGGAACACTGATGACACCCAGATCTCGTACATACTGCGAATGACGGCCTTCTATACCGTAGAGCCCAAAACTGTAGGCCTTATCCAGCTTCAACTGAAACTGATGATAATCCTCCCCGTCACGCGACTCACCCCAATCACTTATCGCGTGTTCATAGCCGCCTGACAGCTGAAAACCACTGGAAAAGTCATGTTTGAAACCCAAATCCAGAAAATAACGCCCGGCAAAACGGCTACCCTGATTGCCCAGCTGCACGATGAAATCCGTCGCATCGTGCTCTGCATCAGCTGTTTGGTTAAACACAAGGTCGAGCGCATCCGGCCTTTCAGGCGACGCTTCATAACTTACGCTGTAATCAAGCCCGCTACGCTCAGATTGAATATCCGCCAGCACCTGACGCGTGGAAAACTCTTCACGCGTCAGGTCAACATCACCAGCGAGATCCTTAAAGTGACGCTTTACAACCTCATTACCGCGAATCTCTCCCACCCGCATCTGCACGGCGTGGAGATAGACAACGTTGTTTGCAGGTGCCGAGTAGAGTAATCGCACCAAGAGATTGCCATTGTTATAGCTAGCGGAATTGATCATAAGAATGAGCTGTGACGGTGTTTGTGCTTTTACAAACAGGGCGTCGAGCTCACCGGCACTGAGGCCGTGATTTCCTGTCAGTCTGATTTCGTACTGCCCCAACTTGCGTGCATACGGCAGACTGACTTCGCTGAACGAAGAAATCTGCTGCGATGAAGTCAATACCGGAGGTAGTGCGGGCGGCAAATCAATAGCCATAGTGAATTCCCAATCATTGTCTTTGTTAACAAGCTAAACGATCACTAGAGATGGCGCCGAATCTCGCGGCGCCTCATTCGCATCAGGTGTTGTTGGGTTTAGCGGTGTCCTGCGGGCGGGTGCTTTCCGGCGCTGCTGAGTCAGCCGAATTGCCACTTGTGTTGCGATTGTCGCTAGCATCACGTTCGGCGGCACCCGTCTCTTCGAGAAACTCCAGCACCTCGTCGTAACTACTTTCGGCTTCAGCCGCTTTTTCTTCACGGCGTTTTGCTTCCTCAGCATCCAATTGCGCTTGACGTTCACGCTTCGCCGCTTCCTCCTTAGCACGCTGCTGCTCTTCACGCGCTATTCTTTCCCATTTCTGGGCGTCAGCTCTGGCTTTTTCCAGTTCGGCTCGCGCCTGCTGCTCACTGTTAGGGGAACCTGTGGAGGACTGCTTTGGCAAGCTCGCTGTTGCCTGTTCTGCGCTGCCACCCTGCGCAGTCGCTGCATGCTGCGCCACTCGTCGATTGGCGTTTTCTGCCTTGATCGCAGCGAAGGTTTGCAGATCTACAACGGTGAGCTCCACACGCCGGTTTAGCGCGCGCCCCTCAGGGTAATCCGCACCACTGTCTGTGGTATTCGCAGCGATAGGGACATTTTCACCAAACCCACGGAAGGTCAGCCGCTCGGGCTTAATCCCATAATTCACAAAGTGCGTATAGATGGCGCGGGCGCGTTTGTATGACAGCTCGTCGTTATAGCTGTCGGCACCTTTGGAATCCGTATGTCCATCAATAGCAATCAGGGCATTGGGATGTTTTTCGATGATACGACGCGCTTCCTCCAGCAAAGCCTTCGAGGGCTCGGTAAGATCCAGAGAGTCGAATTCGAAATTGACACCGCGCAAGACCAGCGACGTGTTTTCATCCAGATGGCAACCTGTGACAAACACATCGGCACCTTCGGGTGTATCTGTGCAATCATCGACATCATCACAAATGCCGTCGCTGTCACTGTCGCCTTCGGCACAGTTGGAATCGGCCAGTAGCAGAGTATCCTCACCGCCCGAGTCTCCGCAGGCAAGGCCTTCACACTCGCCACCGCCGGGGCCACTGCCATCGCCATTATCATCGCTTCCGACGTCAACGGATATTCCACCTCCGTCGCCCGAATTATCGCCACTGATGACGGCTCCAGCGACACCATCACTATTGCCGCTATTGTCGCCCGACAACACCGCAACGCCTGCGGTACTGCCGTTACCTGCGTCGTCTCCGTTAATGACACTCACGCCCGAGAAACCACCGTTTCCGGCGTTGTTTCGACTTAGTGCACCAACACCGGCAACGCCCCCGTTGCCCGATTCATCGCCGTTGATCGCCCCCACACCGACCAATCCGCCGTTACCCGCATTGTCCTCGTTAACCGCGCCAACGCCGACCAATGCGCCGTTGCCTGAGCTGCTGCCGCTGATTGCGCTTAAAGCCAGCGTTTCACTATTGCCCGCCTGATCACCCCCAAGCACCGCAACACCCGCGACACTGCCATTACCAGAGTTATCATCACCCGCCACCGAGATGCCGATCAGGTCGCCATTGCCTGAGCCACCGCCGGAAATCACCGCCAGACCAATTAGGCCACCATTGCCGCTCGCACCTGGGGTCAATATAGCGACGCCCGCCAAACCATCGGCCGACGCGTTACCAGAATTGTCGGAACCTGCGATAGCCAAGCCCACGGCCTCATCCGAAAAGCCCGGCAGGGTTACCGCATTGGCCAAGTCAAAATTAAGCGCGTCTCCAACACCCGACAATGCACGCACGGAATCAACAACCGGGACGATCACGGCACCGTCCGGGCCCACGGTGTTGCGAAGCGCATCAACCAATGCGCTGTCGGGAGCCAAGCCCAACATGGTGGTCAACTGATCCAGCCCGAGAAAATCTAGCGGGATAGCCGTACCGCCATCCGGGTTGCCAAAACCCAAAAGCTCGGTGCTGCCCAACGTCAATCCTAACCCGTTTTCCGGTGTAAAAAGGTCCAGCCCTAGCACATCATTGTCGCCGGTACCGGTGGGGTTGAGCACATCAACTTCAACGCCACCACCGCTTGCGCTGCCATTTATAAGTGAATTGAGCCCAGTTTGACTGAGCAGGTCTGAGACGGGGTCTGCGATAGCCAGCTGAGATACGAGGCCGAAAGCTGCAGCACCGACAAGGCGCATGGATCGGGTAAACATTTTATCCCTATAAAAGTAATACGTTTAAAACGTGTGTGCAAAGAAGAAAGTTAAGCGACTCCACGAAAACTGAGACTCATCGCTTATTGGCTACACACCCATAACTTCTGGCACGCGACAGGACTGGCGAAACGTATAACTCATCTACATCCTTTAGTTACAACCCTCTAACGACCATTCCTAGCTCGCCTCGCGGTTTTTAACACAAACAAAAATTCAATGCATCCTATATAAAATATTTCAGTACATGATTTTGCACTGCAAATAAAAAGCTAAAAATATCGCTACGCAATTCGCAGAAATCGCGCGACAGAAATCACGCTGATCTTCTAAAAAAATGTAATAATTTTGAAATAATTGAAAACGTCAGCAAAGAAACATTAGCGCATCGATGGACCAATGCGTGAAATCCGTCCGCCACACAATGCAACACTTTTCAAAAACCTGTCACGATCCGCAACACCAATACACATAATTGGCGCTCACATAGTACGCTTTTGCTTATGCACCAAATTTGTGTCTGATACAGACCCCTTGCGCGCACTCAATCAACGCACGAAAGGCCGCGACATCCAAACGACATTCTTGAAACAACGTCGATTACGTATAAAAGACAAGAGTCAATCGCGTACAGGGCGTCCCAACTCGGGCGGCTAGGAACACACACTGCATGCGATTAGCACTAGCTTAGAAATTGCTGATAGGCAGGATTGTCAGTTTCTTCGTGGTAGGGGTAGTGTAATTGATCCAGATACTCGCCCACCTTGCGACGATCTTTATCTTCGATCTGCATACCCACCAGCACCCGACCATAGGCCGAGCCGTGATTACGATAATGGAACAACGAGATATTCCAGGCTTGCGGTAGCGTTTTTAAAAACTTCATCAACGCACCGGGGCGCTCGGGAAATTCAAATCGATAAAGCCGCTCATTGGTTACCGAGGCAGGCGCGTGTCCGCCAACCATATACCGAATATGAAGCTTGGCCATTTCATTATCAGTCATATCCCAGACCGGATAACCCAGCGCTTTGAGTTCACGCACTAGATCTTGCCGGTCGTTGTTTTCCGGTGAAACCTGCACACCCACAAAAATCTGCGCATCGTTCACATCGCTGAAACGGTAATTAAACTCCGTGATATTGCGTTTTCCCAGAGCGGCACAAAAGCGTTTAAAGCTACCGGGCTTCTCCGGGATCTGTACGCTGAGAATCGCTTCGCGCCGCTCGCCGATCTCCGTTCGTTCCGAGATATAACGCAAGCGATCAAAATTGGTGTTGGCACCGCTATCAATGGCGAGCAAGGTCTGACCTTCGCAGTCATTTTCTGCGACATACTTTTTCAGGCCCGCCAATGCCAGCGCGCCCGCCGGCTCGGCAATGGAGCGGGTATCATCAAAGATATCCTTGATCGCCGCACAAATCTCATCGGTCGAGGCGGTAATTACGCCGTCGATGGTTTTCTTGAGCACGCGAAAGGTCTCTTTGCCAATCTGCGCGACCGCGACACCATCGGCGAACAACCCGACTTCTTTCAGCGTGACGCGACGATTGGCTTCAAGTGCCGCCTTAAGGCAGGCCGCCTCTTCCGGCTCAACCGCGATGACCTTTACCTCTGGCCGCACATACTTGATATAAGCCGCTACCCCAGCCGCCAGGCCGCCACCGCCAACCGGCACAAACACCGCATCCAAGGGCCCCGTGTGCTGACGGAGGATCTCCATACCGATGGTACCCTGACCGGCGATTACTTCCGGGTCGTCATAGGGGTGCACGTAGGTCATGCCTTTTTCGGTCGTGAGCTTTTTGGCATAGGTGGAGGCTTCGTCATAGACATCGCCGTGAAGGATGACCTTGCCACCACGGGATTTTACCGCGTCCACTTTGATCTGCGGCGTCGTCTTGGGCATGACGATGGTCGCCTTCACACCCATTTTGCTGGCAGCCAGTGCCAAGCCCTGTGCATGATTGCCCGCCGACGCCGCTACCACTCCGCGTGCCAACTCTTCCGGCGACAGGCTCGCCATCTTGTTGTAGGCACCGCGCAGCTTGAAGGAAAACACCGGCTGTAGATCTTCCCGCTTTAGCAATACCCGATTGCCGATGCGCGCGGACAGTAGCCGGGCCTCGTCAATCGGTGTCTCGATCGCCACGTCGTAGACTTTGGCTTCGAGAATCTTCTTGATGTATTGCTGTGGCACGGTGGTTCCCCAGTGTGGATTTGCGAAGGGCGCAGTCTATCGTGAATTGGCTTCCGGCCCAACAGCCGCAGTCACTGGCGCTAAATCGCCCCTCGCACCCTAGGGCTCGAAATTCTATAATGCCTTCCTTTACCCAACAGGCATCCCCATGACCCAAGACGAACTCAAGCAGGCGGTAGCAGCCGCGGCCATCAAGGAAGTGAAGCAGGCCATTGAAGACGGTGAAATCATCGGCATAGGCACCGGCTCCACGGCCAACTGCTTTATTGACCTGCTGGCGGGATTCAAACACGACATCAAAGGGACCGTTGCCAGCTCAGAGGCCTCGGCCGAGCGCCTGAAAAAACATGGCATTGAGGTATTTGACCTGAACGCCGTTAACGACGTTGCTGTTTATGTCGATGGTGCCGACGAAACCAACCACCGTCTGGAGCTGATCAAAGGCGGCGGTGCGGCACTGACCCGCGAGAAAATTGTCGCAGCCGTAGCGAAGCAGTTTGTGTGCATTGCTGACGAAAGCAAACTGGTGGATCAGCTTGGCGGCTTTCCGCTGCCTGTGGAAGTACTACCGATGGCGCGCAGCCATGTGGGTCGCGAGCTTGTTAAGCTCGGGGGTGACCCGGTGTATCGCGAGGGTGTTGTGACGGATAACGGCAACATCATTCTCGACGTGTACAACTTCCCTATTGCCACACCGAGAAAAATCGAAGAAAAAATAAACAACATTGTCGGTGTAGTGACTAACGGCATTTTTGCCTGCCGCCCTGCGGACGTTTTACTGCTGGGCACCCAAAACGGCGTCAATCGGATCACACCAAACTAGACGTTTACAAAAAGGCCTCCGGTTGCGGAGGCCTTGCCATTTACGCTAGAAGTTATAGCTGACTTCAACGCCGTAAGTACGCGGCGGGCCGGCAATATACTCATCAAAGCCGAAGTTGGCTTGCAAATTTAGAGCGTAGACGTGGTACTCCTCGTCCGTCAGGTTTTTACCCCACAGCGACACGCTGTAAGACCCGTCATTGGCATACCAGCCCAAGCGACCATTGATCAACCAGTAGGCATCCTGCCGGATTTCCCCATAACCATTGCGGTCGTTGTAGGCGCTGAACCACTGGTCGCCTTGGTAGCTGGCATTGGCATTCACGCTCAGATACCCGCTGTCGGTCAGCAAAATGTCATAATCAGCTGAAACACTGGCGTTAACCGCCGGCGCTGAAATCAGCTCGTTGCCTGACAGGTCAACCTGATCATCTGGATCATCCAGGGTCTCAGTGTTGGCCAAGCTCAGTTCGGAAAACTCGGTTTCCAGAAAACCCACCGCCATTTGTAGAGTCAGACGCTCGGTGGCTCTGGCCCACAGCTCAGCCTCGACACCCTTTATGCTCGACGCCCCGGCATTTTCCAGAAAGTTGGAAATGCCCACCACATTGATGAACTGCTGGTCAGTGTAATCGTAGTAAAAGGCCGCAGCATTCAGGCGCATGCTGTTATCGAGGAGATCGGCTTTGAACCCAACCTCATAGGCATCGATATATTCCGGCGCGGCATAAGCGCCACCATCGATTGTGCGGCTAACGTAGTACACCCCGCCATTAAAGCTGCCGGCACGATAGCCTTTACTGTAGCTGGCGTAAGCCATCCACTCTTCGCTAAAACGATAATCAACACCGATTTTCCCGGTCCACTCTTTTTCTGTGGACTCAAGCTCCGGCGCCGAGGCGGTCGTAAATGGCCCATGGGTATACCCGCCAGCAGTCGCCGCCGATAGGGTGGCCGGGTTAGACAGAATGGCTAACGCCGAATTTGAATCAAGCCGTATCCATCCGTTATCGACACCAGTCGGGTTGCCGGGCACCCAGGTACCTACCGGTTCGCCATCGTCGGTGTATCGAGACAGGTTGAGATAAGGCATCGTGTTGGTATCACGGGTGTAGCGCAAGCCGATATCCATGCCAAAATTCGCGGTGAAATCGAAGCGCATCTGGGTGTAGGCCGCAGCGCTTTCTTTTTCTACATCCATACGATGCACCACCTGGCCAACATCGATCAGGTAGGGCGCATCGCCGAGCGTATCGGGCTTGGCCAACACCACGCGAGGATCAGGGAAATCACTAAAGATCAGGTAGGTGTTGTGCATCGCCAGATCTTCAAAGCCGTAGTACAGGCCGGCAATGATATTGAACATACCGTCAAAGGCGGATGTGAATCGCAGATCCTGACTGTAGCTCTGTGAATCCGACGCCCACAGTATCTCCAGCAAGCCTTTGGGGCCGCCGTCTGTATCCTGCTCTTGATAATAATCTGCATCGAGATAAGAGCTGACTGAGGTGAGGGTATAGTTGTCGGCATTGTAGTTGATGGTAAGAACCGACAGATCGGTACGAGTATTCAGATCACCTGAAGCGTTGGATTCCACCTCGTGAAAGCCGAGACTCTTCGGGCGTGAGTAGCCGGTATAGTCGATATCGTTGCCATCTGGGGTCGGAGTGCGTCCCTCACCCTTGGGCGGCGTACTGGTTCCGTCATTCTTCGACACTGTGTATTTGAATACCGCGTCCCAGCGATCATTGATCAACCAATTCAGCGCCAGGCGACCACCGCGAAAATCCGTGGCGGCACCGTCTTCGCTCTGGCCTTTGATCTCCATCCAGCCGTCATCCTGCTTGATTTTGCCGGACAGGCGCGCGGCCAGTGTACCTGGAATCAGCTCGGCTTCAGCACCGGCCTCCAGGGTGGTGGCGCCAAAGTTACCGGCCCCCGCTTTGAGATAGCGGCTGCCTTCGCCGTCGAAGCGCGGGGTGCGGGTAATGATGTTGATCGCGCCGCCGGTCGTGTTTTTGCCGTACAGGGTGCCCTGCGGACCGCGCAAAACTTCCAGTCGCTCCACATCGAAAAAGCTGGCGCCGTGACTGTAGGTCGGCCCGAGATAAGCTTCATCTACATACACCCCAATCGGGCTGGCCTGATTCGAGCTGTAATCCGACATACTCACGCCACGGATAGAAAAAATCGGCTGGACCTCACCGTAGGCACCGCTGACCTGCATGTTCGGCACCTGCGCGCCGATATCCACGGCACTGTCAAAACCCAGCTTGTCCAGCGAGTCGCCGGAAAGACCAGTAACCGCAACAGGAATATCCTGGGTACTTTCACTTCGCTTCTGGGCGGTAACCAGCACCTCCTCGAGAACCGGCGCGGCACTGACGGAACTAATAAAGGAGGCGGAACTGATAAAGAGGGCAGAAAGGGTTAACAGAGAACGGCGACCGGTTGGCGCAGTTCGCATTTTTATCCATTGTGACAACAGCTTAGATCTCCATCGACAGGTTGTTCAACACTGCACATCGGTACAGCGCTCCGCAAACGGCCGCGATGTTATCACAGACTACATGGGGTATGGGGCTATCCAGTTCGCATTTGTCTACCGGCGAATCTGTGGCGCAAGCACCCGGCACGAACTCGCATTAATTCCGCTACGTCGACGTATGTTTTGTCAATTCTCAGGGATAGACGCAGCCGGAGGATGGCCGCGCACTTCACCACCAACAATTGACTTGCTGGAGGCTGAAATACTTGTGTGAATCGGCAGGCACATCCTAAACCGACCATTGGCAGCTATAGGGCGCTAAATAAAGCACATGGAAGCTCTATCTAGCTGGCAAACCAACTGCGCACTAAAGCTGCTAATTACACTCTTAATGTCGTGACAGTGCTAAAAACGCAGAAGCTTAGTCAAACACTTTGCCCGGATTCATCACCCCTTTGGGGTCAAACACCTGCTTGATCGCCTTCATCGCCGCAATTTCAGCCGCGCTGCGGGTGTATTTCAGGTAGGGCTTTTTGAGCAGACCCACACCGTGCTCGGCAGAAACACTGCCTCCAAAGCGCTCGACGATATCAAACACCTCCAGACTCACTTCGCTGCACTGCTCGAAGAAAGTGGTTTTATCGAGGCTATCGGGCTTAAGGATATTCAGGTGCACATTGCCGTCACCAATATGCCCAAACCAGATAATCTCGAAATCCGGGTAGCGGGCGTTAACCACACTTTCCACCGATTCGAGAAACTGGGGCACCTTGGAAATCACGGTGGAGATGTCATTCTTGTAAGGCGTCCAGCGAGAGATGGTTTCGGAGATATCTTCGCGCAGCCGCCACAGGTTTTTCAGCTGTTCCAGTGACTGGCTCATGACGCCGTCGACCACCCAACCCTGCTCCACCGCCTCTTCAAACAGGGC
>NZ_JBVBUV010000041.1:0-33797 GCF_057445395.1 Litorivivens sp. | reverse complement strand
CTGAAATCGATTATTACGCGGGTGGGCGCTAATTCTAAAATCGTGGTGCTTGGCAACCTCGCCCAGATCGACAACAAGTACATTTCTCCACTAACCTCGGGCTTGACCTACCTGGTCGAAAAGAGCAAGCATTTCCCCCATGCCGGTATCATGCATGTTAATGGCATTGAGCGGTCACGGTTGGCGGCTTTCGCGGAAGAAAATCTCTAAACCGGCAGCTTTAATACAACATAACCCGGGCACCCGCGTTGGTGGGTGCCTGTATTGCTGGCGAATACACCTGAATCTGGAGTACCAATGAGCGAAATTCCACAGCTAGAAATCTGCAATCTGTCGATGGACCATTACCCGCAGATCAAGGCATTGATGGATCGGATCTATCACGACATTGGTGGTTCTTGGGAGAAATCCACCATTGCCAAGTTGACCAAGGACTTTCCCGAAGGTCAGATCGGTATCACCGACGGTGAAAAGCTGGTGGGTATGGCGCTCACGGTGCAGGTGGATTATGAAAAATTCAGTAACCCGCATGCCTACGACGACCTGATTGGGCATCGCAACCAGATTCTCAATAACGCGGAAGGTGATGCGCTTTATGGCCTGGATGTGTTGATTGATCCGGACTACCGTGGCTATCGACTGGGGCGACGCCTGTATGACGCACGTAAGGAATTGTGTCGGCAGTACAATCTGCGCGCAATTCTTGCCGGCGGTCGGATTCCCAATTACCACAAGCACCAGAGCGAGATGTCGCCTGCGGAATATATTGAAAAGGTTGACCAGAAACAGATCTACGACCCGATTTTGACATTTCAGCTGTCCAACGATTTTCAGGTGACGCGTCTGCTACACAAATACCTGCCTGAAGATGAAAGCTCGCAGGGCTATGCGACCTTGTTAGAGTGGAGCAACATTCTGTTTCAGCCGGAAGAGGCTGTGTTGAAAACCCGGCGCACATCAGTGCGAGTGGGGGCAGTACAGTGGCAGATGCGAACCGTGAGTTCGGCCGAGGAGCTGTTGTCGCAGGTAGAGTATTTTGTCGACACGGTGTCCGATTACCAGAGCGACTTTATTCTATTCCCGGAGTTCTTCAATGCGCCCTTGATGGGGCTGGCAGATGACGACCGGCAGGTTGAGGCTATTCGTTATCTGGCCAAGTTTACCGAGCTCTTCCGGGACAAAATGTCCCATATGGCGGTGTCTTATAACACCAATATTATTACCGGTTCTATGCCACTGCTCGAAGATGAAAAGATCTACAACGTATCTTACCTGTGTCGGCGAGATGGCAGTGTCGGTGAGCAGCGCAAACTGCACATGACGCCCCACGAGCGCTGGGACTGGGTAATGGTTGGCGGCGATACCCTGAACATTTTTGAAACCGATGCCGGTCGCGTCGCGATTCTGATCTGCTACGACTGCGAGTTCCCGGAGCTATCGCGACTATTGGCGGAACACGAAGTAGAGATACTGTTTGTGCCATTCTGGACCGATACCAAAAACGGCTACCTGCGGGTGCGGCATTGCGCCCAAGCCCGCGCTATCGAAAACGAGTGTTATGTGGTCATTGCGGGCAGTGTTGGCAACCTGCCTCAAGTCGACAGCCTGGATGTGCAGTACGCTCAATCGGCGGTTCTTACCCCGTCAGACTTTGCCTTCCCTCACGATGCAGTTCTGAACGAAGCCACTCCGAATACGGAAATGCTGCTGTTTTCCGACCTCGACCTCGACAAGCTCAAGATTTTGCATAATGAGGGTACTGTGACGAACCTCAAGGATCGTCGGCTCGATCTTTACAATTTGCAGTTGCCGGGCAAACCGGTGACCGTGCATAAGCTCCGGTAAGGCGCGGTCAAGCCTGGCCGGTTTGAGAAGGCAGGCGAATCAGCGTTATCAGCGCGGTCATTACGCTGAGGATGCCAAGCAAGGTCAAAAACAGCAGCCGATAACTGTCGGTGGTGTCGTGTACCCAGCCTCCGAAGGGTGGGCCTATTGCCGTAAACAGGGCAATCACCAGCGTGGTTGCCCCCATTACCTGACCGTAAATCCGGGTGTCGTAAAGCTTGCCAACCAATGATGCCCACAGCGGAAATACACCGCCGCCACCGATGCCCATCAGAAACGCAGCCATCAGCAATACGGGGTAGCTGGTGGCCACGCTGAATACCAGGCAGGAACCCGCCAGTGAGGCGGTAATCAATGCCGTTACCAGCTTGATACTGATGACATCGCTAAGCCAGCCAACGGCTGGGCTGAAGAACACGCCAAGCAGGGCGACCAGGGATACCAGAAAGGCGCCGCGCACTGCCGCCTCGCCAAGGTCTGTGGCGAACAAGGCAAGATTGGCCAGTAATACGGTGTTGGTGGCGACTGCAGATCCCACGATGCACACCACCAGTAAAAAGTTGCGTTGCCTCAACAGCTGCCAGAATGACAACTTTTCGGCGGTGCTGGTCGTCTCCGGAGCCGGCGCGGCGGTGGCGTCGCCGTCCGGGTGAAGCCCTTTGTCTTCCGGCCGGTCTACCACCAGTGTCCAGACCAGCACGGGTACGATTGCGATAATAAGAATGCCAAGCCCGCCAATGGCAAAGCGCCAGTCGTGGTTGGCCATTACGGTGGCAAAAATGGGTGGGTAGAGAAAGCCGCCGAACTGGGTGCCCAGTGCGGCGATGCCGATGGCCAGCCCACGCCGTCGCACAAACCAGCGCGCCAGTAGTGTGGATACGGTGAGGGTGCTCAGGGTCGCCATACCGAAACCAATCGGCAGGATATAGCTCACCACGACCAGAGTAATAGAGGGGCTTAGTGAGATACAGATAAAGCCAAGCCCCATGCTCACGGTACCTGCCATCATCAAGTATTTATTGGGGTAGCGGTCCAGCAGTTTACCCAGCAGCGGTGAGCTTAGTCCCACCATCAGCATCATGCCGGTTGAGCAGGTCATGAGCACCAGTCGGGTCGGGTTGAATTCTGTGTGCAAGGCACCGGCGACCACGCTGAACATATAGACGGTGGTGCCCCAGCCAACGCTCAGCAACACAAGCATGGCCGCGACCAGAATCCAGCCGTAGAAGGGTTTTGTTGGCATGATGTAATTGCCCCTGGCTATCGTTGTAATAATTCTCAGGGGCTACGATGCCATATGAACAGCAGTGTTGGGTAGTCAGGTGTTGCTGTCGGCGTCGAAAAACTTCACTACCTGCACCTCCGGGTCGCGGCTGGCGCCTGCGTCATGGAGCTTCTGCAGGTAGTCCTGCCAGTACTGCTCCCGGTTGTCCACCAGTTCGCGCAGGTAGTTCCAGGAGTAAATTCCGCTGTCGTGTCCGTCGCTGAACTTGAGTTGGATGGCGTAGTTGCCGACCGGCACGATGTCGGTGATGGCCACGTTGATCTTGCCGGTTTGCAGTTTTTCCTGTCCGGCACCGTGGCCACGTACTTCGGCTGATGGCGACAGTACCCGCAGCAGTTCACAGCTAAGACGGTGTCGTTCGCCGTTGGCATAGACCAGCTCCAGTTCTCGGGATTTCTGGTGTAGCTCTATGCCGGCCGGGGTGATGTTGTCGCTCATGTTTTGCGCTCTCGCTAGAGAATAAACCGACTGAGGTCTTCGTCCTTCGCCAGTGCGCCCAGTTGCGCATCCACGTAGGCCGCATCGATGACCAGTGTTTTTTCCGCCGAATCTGTGGCGACAAAAGACGCTTCTTCCAGCAGGCGCTCAAGTACGGTGTGCAGGCGCCGGGCACCGATGTTTTCAGTGCGCTCGTTAACCTCCCAGGCGGTTTCTGCAAGTCGGCGAATGCCGTCATCGGTGAATTCGATGGTCATGCCTTCGGTGTTGAGCAGCGCGATGTACTGTTCGGTCAGCGAGGCATTTGGCTCGGTTAGAATGCGCTCGAAATCATCGGGTGTCAGGGCCTCCAGCTCAACGCGTGTAGGCAGTCTGCCCTGCAGTTCGGGGATCAGATCCGACGGTTTGCTCAGGTGAAAAGCGCCTGAGGCAATAAACAGAATGTGATCTGTTTTGACCATGCCGTGCTTGGTGCTTACGGTGCAGCCCTCAATCAGCGGCAGCAGATCGCGCTGTACGCCTTCGCGGGAAACATCGGCGCCGCCAGTTTCCTGGCGTTTCGCCACTTTGTCGATCTCGTCGAGAAAGACAATACCGTTCTGTTCCACGGCCTGGATTGCCTGAGCTTTGGTCTCTTCTTCGTTAACCAGCTTGGCGGCTTCCTCGTCGGTAAGCTGCTTGAGTGCGGCTTTGACCGGCATGCGCCGCGACTTTTTGCGGTGGCTGCCCATGTTGGAAAACATGCTTTGCAGCTGGTTGGTCATTTCTTCCATGCCGGGCGGCGCCATGATTTCCACGCCCATGGGAGAGGCATTTACTTCAATATCGATTTCCTTGTCATCCAGCTCACCTTCGCGCAGCTTTTTGCGGAACATCTGTCGGGTGCTGTTTTCCTTGTCCGGACTGGCATCCTGCGAATCCCGGGCGGGTGGCAGCAGGATATCGAGGATGCGTTCCTCAGCTGCGTCGCCAGCGCGATGCCGAACCTTGTTCATTTCGGCTTCGCGGTGCATTTTGATGGATACGTCGACCAGATCGCGAATGATGGATTCTACGTCGCGGCCAACGTAGCCAACTTCGGTAAATTTGGTGGCTTCGACCTTCAGAAAGGGGGCGTTGGCCAGCTTGGCCAGGCGGCGGGCTATTTCGGTTTTGCCAACACCGGTAGGGCCGATCATTAGAATGTTTTTCGGGGTTATTTCCGCGCGCAGCTCTTCGTCGAGCTGCATGCGGCGCCAGCGATTGCGCAGGGCAATGGCGACGGCGCGCTTGGCCTTGTCCTGGCCAATGATAAAACGGTTCAGTTCGTGAACGATCTCACGGGGTGTCATTTGTGACATTGGGAACTCCGTAGGTCTGACGTAGCTACGACTGACGTGAAAAGCACGTGCTGCAATTTGTTGTGTATGGTTTGACCAGAATGGGTGACGCCGTCGCGCCCGGTGTATGACGTCCGGCAAGTCAGCATTGTGTTATGTCTCAAGGGTTTCAATCACGCGATTGTGATTAGTATAGATGCAGATATCCGCAGCGATTTTCAGCCCCTGTTCGACAATATCGCGGGCATCCATGTCGGTGTTGTCCAGCAGGGCGCGGGCGGCAGATTGGGCAAAGGGCCCGCCGGAGCCGATGGCGATAAGGCTGTCTTCGGGTTCGATCACGTCGCCGTTGCCAGTAATCACGAGAGAGGTTTCTTTGTCGGCAACCGCGAGCAGGGCTTCCAGGCGGCGCAGGGCTCGCTCGGTGCGCCAGGCCTTGGCCAATTCAACGGCGGCACGGGTTAGGTGCCCCTGGTATTTTTCCAGCTGAGCCTCAAACAGCTCAAACAGGGTAAAGGCATCGGCTGTACCACCGGCAAAGCCCGCCAGCACTTTGTCGCCGTAGAGGCGGCGTACCTTGCGCGCATTACCTTTCATGACGGTATTGCCCATGGACACCTGGCCATCGCCACCGATGACGACCTGGCCATTGCGGCGTACGGAGAGAATGGTTGTGCCTCGGTATTGTTCCACTCAGAACCTCGTTGTTGGCGGGTATCAGGGAGATATTGGGGGGATGGGGGCGAAATTCAACCCTTTTGCGAGGGTTGGGCGATATTTTTGCCAGACGCCACGGCTTCCTGCGTCTGGCCCGGAAATCACCCTGCGATTTTTCGCTTCAGCAGGAGCGTTTCTATCCCTTCTGAAATCAGCGTAGTTCTCGCCTTCGACAGTTTCGAGCGCGAGGTAAAGGGGCCCACATAAACCCGGTGCCAGGTATCACCGTTTGCTTCTACCGCTTCGATTTTGGCTTCTAGTCCCAGCAGCAGCAATTCGGCCCGTCGGCGATCGGCGTCGGCATTGGATTTAAACGAGCCCGCCTGCAGTATGAACTGATATTGCTGTTCGTTTGCGGTGTTCTCTTCCTGGCGGGGATGCTGCTCCTCGGGCACGATGACTTCCCGTTCGGGCAGCAGCGTGAAGAAATCGAACTGGGTTTCCGTGCGCGGTTTGCTCACTGGCACCGGCTTTTCCGGTTTTTTGCTGGCAACCTCGGTTTTCTCGCTGCCAGTATCAACACCGCTGAGAAATACGAGAAAGGTTAGAAAGCCGCCGCAGATTGCCCCGGCGCAGAATACGACCCAGGCGGGAATACCAGATTCGGTTTTACGCGATGCGGTTGCACCGCGTGTGCGTTTGGTCGCCAATTACATTTCCTCCGGGGCGGATACGCCTAGCAGATCAAGCCCGTTGGCAATAACCTGACGTACCGCAACCGAAAGCGCAACACGGGCATTGCGAACAGTTTCACTATCTTCTAATACTTTGTTGCTGTTGTAGTAGCTGTGAAATTCGCCGGCCAGTTCGCGCAGGTAGTTGGCTATAGTGTGAGGTTCGAAACTGCTGGCCGCTGTGGTCACCACGTCGGGGTAGGCTGAGAGGCGTTTCATCAGTGCCAGTTCGGCCTCTTCGGTGAGTGCATCGAGCGAATCGCAGCCGCTCTCTACAGACCAGTTCCATCCCTGTGTGGACAGTTTGCGCAACACGCTGCACACCCGTGCGTGGGCGTACTGAATGTAATACACGGGGTTGTCGTTGCTCTGAGAAATGGCCAGATCAATATCAAAGGTCAGTTGCGAGCTGGGCGCGCGGGCCACCAGGAAATAGCGGGTGGCGTCGCGTCCCACTTCGTCTATCAGGTCGCGCAGAGTGACATAGCTGCCGGCGCGCTTGGAAATTTTCACTTCTTCACCGCCGCGCATCACCATGACCATCTGGTGCAATACGTAATCTGGCCAGCCTTGGGGAATGCCGGCATTGAGTGCCTGCAGGCCGGCGCGAACGCGGGTAATGGTGCTGTGGTGGTCGGCGCCCTGTTCGTTGATTACGGTGTTAAAACCGCGCTGCCACTTGTTCAGGTGGTAAGCCACGTCGGGTACAAAGTAGGTATAGCCGCCTTCGCGCTTGCGCATGACCCGATCTTTATCGTCGCCAAAATCGGTGGTTTTCAGCCACAGCGCGCCGTCTTTTTCGTAGGTAAAGCCGTTTTTAACCAAGGTCTGCACGGCTTCTTCTACCTTGCCCTCGGCGTAGAGGGAGGATTCCAGAAAGTAGACATCAAAATCGACGCCAAACGCTTTCAAGTCCAGATCCTGCTCACGGCGCAGGTAGGCCACCGCAAAATCGCGAATCGCATCCAGATTGTCGGCATCGGCAGCGCCGGTCACATGTTTGTCTTCCGCGTCGATGGTATCGCCGTTCATGTACGATTTGGCAACGTCGACAATGTATTCGCCGCGGTAACCATCTTCCGGCCACTGCGGGCTATCGGGCCCTAGGCCTTGGCAGCGGGCCTGTACGCTGCGCGCCAGATTGTCTATCTGGGCGCCGGCATCGTTGTAGTAAAACTCGCGGGTCACCTGATGTCCGGTGGCATCCAGCAGGCGGCACAGTGCATCACCCACAGCGGCGCCACGGCCGTGGCCCACGTGCAGGGGCCCGGTGGGGTTGGCAGAAACAAATTCAACCTGCACCTTTTTGCCTTGAGCGACATCATTTCGACCAAAGCTGCGGCCGGCGGCGAGTACCTCGCTTATGATGCCGGTGGCAGCGTCAGCGTTCAGAAAGAAGTTGATAAAGCCTGGGCCGGCAATTTCAGCTTTGTTCACCAGGGCATTGTCGGGTAGGGCGTCGATGATCTGCTGGGCAATATCGCGCGGTGACTTGCGCAGGGGCTTGGCCAGGGTCATCGCGACATTGCTGGCAAAGTCGCCATGGCTTTTGTCGCGGGTCTGCTCCACCTGCACCTTGGGTTCGAGGTCTGCAGGCCAGTCGCCACTTTGCAAAGATGCAATGGCCTGCTCGATCAGGGTGACGATCTGTTCCTTCATGGTGGGCGGGTAACTCCTGGACGCTACTGTGAAAAGAGGGCGGCTATTATCCCTGTTTCGCCTACGGTCTGCCAGCTGGCGCCGAATTAACTCGGGAAGATGCCATCAAGCACCTCGCTACTTTGTGAGATGCGTCAAAAAGTTGCGTTAGAACCACTCCAGTGGATCGACATCAATCGTCCAGCGTAGGGCAAAGCCGGGTTTTAGTGGTTCTGCGGCCGCCCGCGCCCTGTTAAGCAGGGTGTGCAGCTGTTTGCGCTGTTGCGCCAGCAGAATCAGTGAGCAGCGGTAACGGTTAGCCTTGCGCGCGATGGGAGCGGGTAGTGGCCCGATGAACTGGGCATCATTGCCGGGCATACCTGTGCCGCGTCGCACCGCCTGCAAAAAGCTGTCGCAGGCCTCCAGTGAGTTGGCTTCGGCGCGTATCACGGCGGTGTGGCTGCAGGGGGGCAGGCCGAGTTGCTCGCGCTCGGCCAGCAACTGCTCGGCAAAGGGGTCGTAGTCCTGTCTAACGAGCGTGCCCAGTATCGGGTGATCGGGGGCGTGGGTCTGGATCAATACCGTGCCCTTGCGCTGTGCGCGTCCGGCTCTGCCGGCGACCTGTGTCAGGAGCTGCCCGGCGCGTTCCGCGCCGCGAAAATCCGGGCTGAACAGGCCGCCGTCGATATCGAGCATAATCACCAGCGTCACCAGCGGAAAGTGGTGACCTTTGGCCAGCATCTGTGTGCCAACCAGAATGCATGGTTTGCCCTCGTTTACGGCGTTGACCATATCGCGCATGGCACCCTTGCCGCTGGTGGTATCGCGATCTATGCGTATTACCTGGGTATTGATGAAAGTGGTCTTCAGAGTTTGTTCTAGACGCTCGGTGCCGGGGCCTTTGTAGGTGAGGCTGTGGTTTTTGCAGGAAGGGCAACTATCAGGCAGCGGTTTGTAGGCGTCGCAGTGATGGCAGCGCAACTGTCGGCGTCCAAAATGCACCGTAAGCGATACATCGCAGTGGTCGCACTGACCAACCCAGCCACAGGCGTGGCATTGCAGTAGCGGGGAGTAGCCTCGCCGATTCAGGAAAACCAGTGCCTGCTCGCCCCGAGCCAGGGTATCGGCTATCGCGTCCATACTTTGGGGGGCCAGGCCGTTATTGAGATCACTGTTGCGGATATCCAGCAACTTGATGGTGGGTGCGCTGGCGCCGCCGGCCCGCTGGGTGAGCTGCAAGCGGTGATATTTTCCCGTGTTCACATTGTGCAGACTTTCCAAGCTGGGAGTGGCCGAGCCCAGCACGACGGGGCAGCGATGGTCGGCGGCCCGTTTAACCGCGATATCCCGGGCGGAGTAGCGAAAGCCATCCTGCTGTTTATAAGAAGGGTCGTGCTCTTCGTCGATAATGATCAGGCCCAGTGCGCGAAACGGGGCAAATACGGCCGAACGCGTGCCGATAAGAACTGCGCAGTCGCCGCGGGCGGCGCGCTGCCAGTCGGTCAGGCGCTCGCCATCCGCCAGCCCGGAGTGCAGCACACAGACCTGCCCTGGAAACCTCGCCTCAAAACGGCGCAGAGTTTGCGGTGTTAGCCCTATTTCCGGCACCAGCACCAGCGCCTGGCGTCCGGATTGCGCGCAGTGCTCTATGGCCTGGAGGTAGACCTCGGTTTTGCCGCTACCGGTGACACCTTGCAATAAAAAGGGCTGAAACTGCTTGGAGGCCTCTGTAATGGCGTTGACGGCCAGCAGCTGCTCCTGATTGAGAGTCTTAGCCGCAGTGGCGGCCACGGGCTTGGCCGTGTGGCGGCTGGCGGCGATATAGCCCTTGTCCAGCAGCGCTTTGATGACCGGGTAGTCGTAGCCGTTCTGTTTGAGGGTATTGCGACTGGCGCTTTCCTGGTGGCTTAGCCAAGACAAAAGGGCAGCCTGTTTTTTGGCGCGTTTGAGAAGGTCTGCTGCCAGTGCTTCGCGCCCGCTATCGGTGACGCTGTAGGCCAGTTCCACCTGTTCCCGGGGTGGATTTTCCCGGCGTAAACGCACCGGCAGCATCTGTTGTAACACTTCGCCAATTGGATGGTGGTAGTAATTGGCTGCCCAGCGGCCCAACGCCAGCAGGTCCGGGCTGAGGGTGGGCTCGGTATCGAGCACACTTACCGCCGCCTTTAGTTTGTTGCTGGCGATCTGGCTGTGCTGTTTGGTACCGAGAACGACAGCCACCAGCCGGCGGTTGCCAAACGGCACCAGCACACGCATGCCGGCCTGAATGGTGGTTGCATTCTCCGGGGGCAGGTAGTCGAAGCTGCGGCGCAGTGGGCAGGGAACGGCAATATCAAGAATCAGCATCGGCGCAGTATAATGAAAGCTGTAGTCAGGCTATAGAAAATTTCCTGAGCAACATCGCTGAAAGACAGGAACTGCGCGTACTTTCGGTTGATTATTAAGCAACTTCTGGTAAGATTCGCGGCCTGTTTCGACCCCGGCATAATGTCTGGGCCGGTTTTTATTACTGATGACCTGCGCGGTGCCTGGCGAGAGATCAGGTGGCGGCGCTCAAGAGGATTCCATCATGAAAGCGGATATTCATCCCAAATACGAAGAAATCACGGCTACCTGCAGCTGCGGTAATGTGATTAAAACCCGTTCTACCATGTGTCAGGACACTCACCTTGACGTATGTTCTGCGTGCCACCCCTTTTACACCGGCACCCAGAAAATGATGGATACCGGCGGTCGCGTAGATCGTTTCCGCAAGCGCTTCGGCAGCCGCGGTGCGAAAAAAGCCTGATTGTTACCTACCGGTTTCAGTCCATGATTTCAGGAACGCCCAGCCAGTTATGGTTGGGCGTTTTTGTATGTGTCTGGCTGGCAGCCGCCGCCCAAGCGGACTGTATCCCTCCCTCCTCCCTGCAGCCTGCCACCCTTGAGAGTGTGGTGGATGGTGACACCCTGCGTCTGACCGACGGCCGTCTGGTGCGCCTGATCGGCGTTAATACTCCGGAAATCGGCCGTGATGGCGCCCCCCATCAGCCATACGCTGTCGCGGCGGCGCGGGCGGTCAGGCAATGGCTTGGCAAAACCGTATGGCTGGCGCCGGGACATGAGCCAATGGATCGCTATGGCCGCACCTTGGCGGCGGTTTATCGCGACCGGGATAAAAAGCATCTGGGCGAGTATCTTTTGCAGCAGGGATTGGGCTGGCAGGTCAGTGTGCCGCCCAATCTTCGCGATGTGGCCTGTCTGCGAGCAGCTGAACTGGCGGCGAGGCGGTCCGAGCGCGGTGTTTGGCGGATGCCCGAGATATTGAGGGCGAAGTCACTAACCCCGGCAGATGCCGGATTTAAGCGTGTCACCGGGCGGGTAACGCGGGTGTCTCCCAGTCGCCGAGCCCTCTGGATAGAATTGGATAGTGCGTTGTCGCTACGCCTTGATAAGCGTGATCAGGTCCATTTTCGGGGGGTGGATATGCAATCCCTGGTGGGACAGGAGTTGACGGTGCGTGGATGGTTGATTTATAGAGATAGGCACCGTGCGCAATATCCTGCGCACATGATGGTATTGCGTCACCCAGCGATGCTGGAGACGGACGAGGAGTAGGCATGTTTGCCCGTAAGAAGAAGTTGTTGCAAGCGATCGAACGCAAGGTGTTTCGTGGTTTTGAAGTGCCGGAAGATCTGGCGCCGCTGACGGATATTGATCCCAACGAAGCGGGAGCTGGCAACAAAAGCGGTGTTACCGCTGAAGAAGTGGAATCAATCTGGGCCGGGGTGGAGGATTTTTACCGCCGTGGAGCTCACCCGTTTGTTTCGCTCTGCGTGCGCCGTCACGGTGAGATGATCCTGAATCGGTCGCTGGGATACGTCAAGGGCGCGATGGGTGAGTGTGAGCCCGTTGTCGGTTCTCTTGAGACCCCGGTGTGCCTGTTTTCATCGTCGAAAGCAGTATCGGCCATGCTGATTCACAAACTGGCGGAAGAAGGGCATGTTGAGCTGCTGACGCCCGTCAGTTACTACATACCTGAGTTTGCTGCGGGCGGCAAAGCCAATATCACTATCCACGATCTGCTCAGCCACCGCGCAGGGGTGCCTGGTATTGCGGCGGATGTGCCGCGTGATGTGCTCTACAATCCGGACGAAGCTCTGCGCCATATCTGCGAGATGGAAACGCTGCATAGCGACGGGCGGATATCAGCCTACCACGCGGTTACCGGTGGCTTTGTCATGGCGAAACTGGTTGAAGTCACTACTGGCCTGACCATCCAGCAATATCTCGATACGGTGTTCCGACAGCCGTTGGGTATGAAATATTTCACCTATGGCATAGGCGAAGAGCATCATGACAATGTGGCGCGTCACTATGAAACCGGTCTGAAAAACCCCAAGCCTATCGAAAATTTACTTAGCAATGTGCTCGGGGCCAGTGTCTCGGAGGTCATTGAGATTTCAAATAGCCCGGAATTTAAATCTTCGGTCATTCCCTCGGGCAATATTTATTCAACCGCCGAGGAAGCGTGCCGTTTTTTCCAGATGATGCTGGACCGCGGCGAGTGGCAGGGCCAACGCGTTCTCGACCCGGTGACAGTGCTGCGCGGTACGCGTGAGGTCGGCGGTGCTCGTCTTGATAAATCACTGATGCTACCCATGCGCTATAGCGCAGGCATGATGTTGGGTGGTAAGCCGGCGGGGCTGTACGGCGTCGATACCCATCACGCTTTTGGTCATTTGGGCTTTAGCAATATCCTTTGTTGGGCAGACCCGCAGCGCGACCTTGCGGTATCGTTGGTTAGCAGCGGTAAGCCGGTTATCAGTAGCCATATCGTGCCGTTGCTGTTTACCGTCCTGAACAGAATTAATAAGGCTTGCGAGCCTTGTGTAGACGGGCTTTACGACCTGCCGCAGTATCATCCAGCAGGGTAATAGGGTCAGTCGTTCATGGCGATCTGATTGAAATCATAGAAATTTTTCCCTTCCGGTGGGCTGTGGTATGCGCAGCCCGACATTTTGCGCGCTTCCCGCGATGCGTATAACCAAGCCTGTTGGTTCGGTGTGCGTCGCTATGCTACTAATCCGTAAAAGGTGCAAACTTGCGTTGCTTGCCTTAACCTGTAGGGGCAGCAGGGGTTTCATGTTTAGTTTGGCCGGCGCAAGTGCAGTAGAAACCCTTTACCTCATCGATGGCGCCAGAGGGCTCAGATTTCAATGAACAATCCTTCGGTTTCTCCGGAAGCAGAGGCGAAGTTCTTACGTGCTACGATCCATTCGCTTAATTCCTCTATCTCTGTGACAACACTGGCAGGCGACATCGTGTTTGTTAACAGCGCCTGGCAGGCGTTTGGAGAGCAGAACGCCGGGTGCGCGTCGACCATTGCCGGCGTTGGTATGAACTACTTCGAAAGCTGCGAGAAGGCAGCCAAGGGTGGTGATGCGCACGCTCGACGGGCTGTCCGGGCTATCAAGCTTGTCGCCACCGGCGCGTCGAAACTTGAGTACCTTGAATACCCCTGCCATAGCCCGACAAAAAAGCGCTGGTTCACCATGCGTGTCACCCGATTTGAGGTGGACGGGGCGCCCTATGTTTCAATCATGCATATTGACGTCACTACGCGAAAACTTGCTGAAATCCGCACGCGTGAGCTGGCCGTCAAAGACCCACTGACTGATCTCTTTAACCGCAGGGCGTTTGATGAAGAGCTTCAGAGCCTTCTCCATAAAGCCGATGAGATTGATTGTTTAACGCTCGCGCTCATTGACATAGATCACTTCAAGCAAGTGAACGATAGCTATGGACACAGCTATGGCGATGAATGCCTGCAGAAAGTAGCCGCGATACTGAAAGAAGCGTTTAGTGCTGAAAGCTGTTTTGTGGCGCGCTACGGCGGCGAGGAGTTCGCGGTAATTATGGTTGGTCTGTCGCCACGCGAAGCTGTGGGTCTCATGGAGGCCTTCGTGGCAAAACTTGCCGGGGCCGGTATTGAACACAAGGGTGCAAAGACGGGTGATGTGCTCACCGTGAGTGCAGGCTTGGTAACCACCGTGGACTATGAGCAGCTGGCGTTAGATAGGTTAATGGATATCGCGGACGAGAAGCTTTACGAAGCAAAGGATGGTGGGCGAAATCAACTCCGTCACACCATAATGCCCAGCAGTTGATGTGGGCCCTCTCTGCGAGGAAGTAAGTATTCACAGTAAACACACTCGTTATGCTGGATGCATCTCGAAAAGTGGCCTGCCGTGCCCTTGAGGCGCCCCTCGCTTTTCTATATGCTTCTGCGCCTCTTTAGGGTTATTTCAACGAACCGGACCTGCAATGTCTGAGGATTTCAAGCGCGCTGCGCTGGCGTATCACGCCGAACCGACGCCGGGGAAGATCGGCGTTCAATTAACCAAACCTGCGGAAACCCAACGGGACCTGGCCCTGGCATACAGCCCGGGTGTCGCGGAGCCCGTGCGGGAGATTGCCCGCGATCCGCAGCTGGCCTACAAATACACCGCCAAGGGCAACCTGGTTGCGGTTATTTCCGATGGCAGCGCCATTCTCGGTCTGGGCGATCTGGGTCCACTGGCGAGTAAGCCGGTGATGGAAGGCAAGGCCCTGTTATTCAAGCGTTTTGCCAATGTGGATTCCATTGACATCGAGGTCAACGCCGAAGACTCGCAGGCGTTCATCGACACTGTTGTGCGTATTGCTGATACCTTTGGCGGGATCAATCTGGAAGACATCAAGGCGCCTCAGTGTTTCGAGATTGAACGCATTCTGATTGAGCAGTGCAACATTCCGGTGTTCCACGACGACCAGCACGGCACCGCTATCGTGACGGCGGCAGGTATGCTGAACGCGCTGGAAATTCAGGGTAAAACCATCGAAGAGGCAAAAATTGTCTGTCTCGGTGCCGGCTCAGCAGCGATTGCCTGTATGCGCTTATTGGTGAGTCTGGGCGCGCAATACCATAATATTTTCATGATAGACCGTCGCGGCGTTATCTATCCCGGCCGCGAAGGCTTGAACGAATACAAAGAAGAGTTTGAAAACGATACGGATGCCCGCACGCTGGCCGATGCCATGCATGGCGCAGATGTGTTTGTCGGCCTGTCGGGCCCGGATCTGGTCAGTGACGAGATGCTGCTGTCCATGGCGCCCAAGCCGATAATTTTTGCCTGCTCAAACCCCGACCCGGAAATCAAACCGGAAACGGCGCACGCACTGCGCGACGACATTATTGTGGCCACTGGCCGTTCTGACTACCCGAATCAGGTCAACAATGTGTTGGGCTTTCCATTCATTTTTCGTGGTGCACTGGATGTTCGCGCCCGTCGCATCAATGAAGAGATGAAGATCGCGGCGGTTCATGCCATCCGTGATCTGGCTAAAGAACCCGTACCGCAAAAAGTAATTGATGCCTGTGGTTGTGGCCTTCTTGAATTTGGCCCCAATTACATTATCCCCAAGCCCGTCGATGCGCGTTTGTTGTCGAAGGTGCCAGCTGCGGTCGCGCAAGCAGCGGTTGATTCCGGTGTGGCGCAATTGCCCTATCCCGAGCATTACCCTCTCTGATCTGCGTGCTCCCTTGCGTTAACGCGAGGGGGGCACTTGCCACTAAGACCTAAGCGCGATAGCGTTTCTCCTTTGACTGCGACAAGGAGAATGCTATGGCCAAATCGACGCTTGGCAAACTGGGTGTCTGGGCCTGGGTCGATAACGCTGGGTTTGATGGTGCTGCTCAGTTTGCTCACACCATAGAAACTCTGGGCTATTCGGCACTCTGGGTGCCTGAAGCCGTAGGCAACGATCCTTTTGTTACCCTCGCCGTCATTGCGCAGAAAACCTCCACGCTGAAACTGGCAACAGGAATCGCCAATATTTATGCCCGCGATGCGATGGCTATGCAGGCAGTGCGTAAATCCCTGGATGGGCTCAGTGGCGGCAGATTGATACTCGGACTTGGCGTATCGCACCCGGAAATGGTCAGCACCTTTCGTCACCATGACTACGGTAAGCCCGTTTCTACCATGCGCCGCTACCTGGAGTTGATGGAGGGCGCGCTCTTCGCAGGCCCGCAGCCTGAGCGACAGGGCCTGCTAATGTTGGCGGCGCTGCGTCAGAACATGCTGGGGCTGGCGGCCGAAAAAGCCGACGGTGCTCACCCCTATTTTGTGCCGGTCGAGCATACCGGCCGCGCACGCGAAATACTCGGCCCTGACAAGCTGCTCGCTCCGGAACAGATGGTGTTGCTCGAAACCGACCCCACGGAGGCGCGCCGTATCGCCCGAGGCTATATGGCGACCTATATCAGCCTGCAAAATTATCGCGCCAATTTACTTTCCCTGGGCTTTGAAGAAAAAGATTTTGACGACGGTGGCTCTGACCGGTTGGTGGATGCCATTGTGGCGTGGGGTGATGAGGATGCGTTGGCGGCACGGATTCGAGAACACTGGCGGTGTGGCGCCGATCATGTCTGTATTCAGGCCCTGCGCAAGGATGGCGAAACCGGCTTTGATATGGAAACCCTGAAAAAACTGGCCCCACTGGCGACAGAATAAATGCGCGAAAAGGTTGTGGTGTTCAGTGGGGCGGGTATAAGCGCCGAAAGCGGCCTGCCGACATTTCGCGGCGCTGATGGCCTGTGGCGCAATCACTCCGTGTATGACGTTGCCACACCGGAAGCGTGGGCTCGAGACCCGCAGCTGGTGCTGGATTTCTATAACGAGCGCCGTCAGCTGTTGCGTCGGGTTCAACCTAATGCGGCGCATCGCGCATTGGCGGCACTGGAGCAGTATCACGAGGTTGTGATTGTCACCCAGAATGTGGACGACCTGCACGAGCGGGCAGGATCCAGAGGCGTGATTCATCTGCATGGGGAGCTGATGAAAGCGCGTAGCAGCGAACGGGAAACGTTGGTCTACCCATTGGGTGAGCGTGATATACAGCTCGGGGATCTGTGCGGGCTCGGCTCGCAATTGCGCCCGCACGTTGTGTGGTTCGGTGAGTCAGTGCATAACACCGATCAGGCATGCAACCATATTGCGCAGGCAGACAAATTGCTGGTAGTGGGCACTTCGTTGTCAGTCTATCCTGCGGCGGGTTTTATTACGTTGGCTCCCGATAAAACGGAGCGCTACCTGATTGCTCCGGAGGTCGACTCACTGCCAGACGGGTTTGTGTGGCTTAAGGGAACTGCTGCCGAGCAGATACCGCCTTTGCTGCAATCCTGGATGAATTGATTGGAGAATTGGCTCCTCACACGTAGCGTATAGCTCCGCCATCGATTCTTATATTCTGTCCGTTAATAAATGCAGCCCGCTCACTGCATAAGAAAACCACCAGATCCGCGACTTCCTCTCGGGTGGCCAGCCGCCCGCAGGGATTTGGAAACTCGGTTTCAACCACTTTGCGCTCAATTGTGATCCAGTCGCTGCCCCAGCCTTTTTTTTCTGCCTTCAATCGAAAGCCAGCTTCCAGCTCGGGTGTGCGGATATAACCGGGCGAAACGGTATTGACGGTAATCCCGGTGTTGCTGAGTTCCTGTGTCAGACTGACGCTCATGGTGGCCAGCGCGCCCTTGGCCGCGTAGTAGTGAGGCATGATGCGGTTAGGCTGATGACTGCCAATCGTTCCCAGATTGACAATTCTCCCCCAGCCATCCGCTTTCATTGCCGGTACCAGTGCGTCGCACAGCCGCGCCACTGACAGTACGTTTTTCTGATACATATCGAGCCAGTCACCTTCTGGGGTTTTCCCCCATTTGCCGGGGCTCGCTGTACCATAGTTATTCACCAGAATGTCGACTCGTTGCCCCAGCGCAGCAAGTTGTTCAATGACCTGTGCGCAGCCGCTTTCCGTGGCGATATCGCCGTAGACGCCGGTTGTGGCGCCGTCGAGATCGCCATCCTTGAGCCCGTGGCGAATCACTGTTGCTCCCTCATTTTCGAGGGTGTTGGCGATAATTTCACCCGTGCCGCGATGGCTCCCGGTAACAAGCGCGGTTTTACCGGTTAGTCCAAGTTCCATAATGTGTATCCTGTCAGCGTTGTTCAAAGACGAAAATAGTCTCACGATCGCCCACTGTGGCAAAATCCCCCTACACGTAAAAGCATAAGAGGTTACCAATGAACTATTGTCCCCAATGTGCCAGCCCGCTGGGAGAAGTGCTGATCGATAGTGAGATTCGCAAAGGCTGCCAGGACAAGCAGTGTGGCTTTGTGGTCTGGAATAATCCGACGCCGGTGGTGGCCATGATCGTGGAAGTGGAAGGCGGTGTTGTGCTCGCGCATAACGTGAATTGGCCAAAGACCTTCTATTCCATTATTACTGGTTTTCTCGAGGCGGGTGAGGATCCGCTGGAATGTGCCAAGCGAGAAACCAAGGAGGAGCTTAACCTGCACGCGTTAGACTCCTCACTGGTAGGTGTCTATGCCTTTCCACAGCAGAATCAGGTGATCATTGCCTATCACATAAAAGCTGCCGGCGAGATCAAACTCAATCATGAGCTGGATGACTATAAGATCGTGCCAGTGAATGAGTTAAAGGGCTGGAGTATGGGCACTGGCCTGGCTATCAACGATTGGCTTGCCGCTCAGGGGATTACCCCCGAACTGGCTTTCTGAGCTGCTTCGGCTTCTTCTTCGAGATCGCTTTCCTTAGGGTCGAAGAAGAGGTCGTCGAGAGTTTTCTCATCTTCGTCGTATTCTTCGTTCCTGGGGTCGAGTTCAACCATGACTGGCAAGACATCCGGCGATACGGCGACAAAATCTTCTTGCTCATCCGGGCTCAAAGCCGGTACTCGCTGCAGGTCGCGCAAGATGAAAACCACCAGCAATCCCAGCAGTAAACTATTGGTTACGTAGAAGCCGTTGGCGCCAATAGCGTTCATAACACCCGCGTTCAGCAGTGGGCCAATCAGGTTGCCAATGCCGTAAGCGGTCAGTAGGGTCGCGCTGGCGGCAACAATCTGGTTTTGTGTCATTCGGTCATTGGTGATGGCCACGGCGATCGAATAGATCGAGGCCGCAAGGCCAAAAAATACTGCGGTAAAGGCACATAGCCAGAGAAAACTCAGATCGCCAATCAGAAAAACTGCGGCGCCTGCGAGGCCGGCAATGAGAGTGGCTACCAGCATGACCCGGGCGCGATCATGGCGGTCGCAAAAATAGCCGATGGGGCCGGCAATGATCATTGCCGAGAGGATGGCCACCGCCATATACACGGAGATCTGTTCGACATCGAGGCCGGTACCTGTGGCATACACCGGCGCCATCGCATAGAAACCGCTCATCACGACGCCGTTTAGCAGTGACGCAATAACGCCCAGTGGTGCTTCTCGATAGACCTCCACCATGGGTAGAGCCTCTACCGCTTCAATGTTTGGAGAGTGCATATGACTCATGGCGAGCGGGATCAGCGATGCCACCAGCAGTATTGCTGCGATGCTGAAGGGGACAGCTGATTCTGGCGGGGCCACCTGTAGCAGAAGCTGGCCGCCCGCTACTGCGGAATAAAAGAAGATCTGGTACATAGAAAAAAGGCGTGCGCGGTTGCCTTCGGTTGCTACGCAGCTGAACCAGCTTTCCACGGTCATGATCAGGCCTGCAGCGGCGATGCCGCTGAAAAAACGCAGCACGCTCCAAAGCCAAACAGATTGCCACATGGGATAAATCAGCGCGGCTATGGCGATAGCTGCGGAAAATACGGCGAAGGCGCGAATATGGCCAACACGTTGAATGATTCGCTGGCAGACGCGCGAGCCAATTACAAAGCCGAGCGCGAAGAAAAATAGCACCGAACCAATGGTCATGGAGTCGATACCGCTCAGGCTCATGCGTACGCCCAGCAAAGAATTTACGAATGCATTGCCACTGGCGAACAGCACAACACTGAGAATCAGGGATGATAAGGCGACGACAATTCTAGTCATTGATAGTAAGCGCGATCTATTCCGTGTTCGTGATTTAACTCTAAGACGACGTCTGCGGTATGTGGCAGGTCGGAGAGGTTGGCCTCTGTGAGGCGTTGATAGTGCTGAATAAAGCGTGCAATCTCGTCGGCGCTCATCAGCCCTTTGCCGTCGGGATTGCGCGAAGCAAGCTTGCGCTCCTGCTCCAGTCGCCAATGATACACACAACTGAAGTCTGGCGCTTTCAACAGTGCCATTGTATGCAAACGCTGAAATAGTTGCTGGTAATTTTGCAGACTGCGATTTACAAATGCCCGCCAGTGACCCTCAGGGTCTTCCTCGGCTTCAAGCGCGTTGACCGGTGTTTTCAGTGCTTGCGCCGGCTGGGGCCGGGAGCCTACGCACCAACCTTCGAGTATGACCATGTCCACTTTGCCGGTGACTGCGGGCCAGGTGTGAGCCGGTGCGCGATCATCGCAACTTTTGTCAAAGCGGGGGATGGCGGTGGATTCGCCGCGCTGCTGTGCGCATAGTCGGTCGAGAATATTCATGCCCAGCGCCACATCGTGGGTTCCGGGCACGCCCCGGGTTTGCAGCAGCGGGTGAACGGTTTGCGCGAGCGATTGGCGTTCGGCGCGGGTGAGGTAGAGGTCATCGATAGACAGCACGGCAACATTCCAGCCGTGCTCCTCACCCAGAAAACGGGCCAGAAAGTCAGCGAGCGTGGATTTTCCCGAACCCTGGCAGCCATTGATGCCCAGCAAGTGAGGGCTGCGCTTATGATTGCTCAGCCAGTCAAGCAGAGGGAAATAGTGCGTTTGGGCCAAATGGACAAAAGCAGGTGGTAGCTGGTGATCGGCGGCAAAACGGTTGAGCCCTTCGAGTCTCGCGGTCAATGGGTGCTCCCGGCTGGCCTACTGGCGTATAAAGGCGCGGTGATCCTCGTCAGTGGCGCTTTCCTTGCACTCACCGGTGACAAGCGATTGACTGAAGCCGATCTGTTGTCTGACCACAACATAGCCTTGTCGGCAGTAACCCGTCACCCGAATTTTTTCGTCGATCAGATTCAGCACCCGGGTTTCAATGTGGGCTTTTTCCTTTTCTGCGGAGTAGGGTGCCATTTCTGGCGGACTGTTCATATCGCGGGTTTCGTTGGCATCGAAAACGAGTTTTGGTTTTTGCGGCTGGCTGGAGGGGGTATCTAGCCGATAATCGAACATCTTGCTGCCATCAGCCAGAATACGCGGCTGAAAGGTTTCGGTTTCGTCGTCGCGCAACTGGCTATTGCTGCAGGCAAGCAGCAGCCCACACAAGGTCAGCATAATAACGGTATGTGCCTTCAATGCCCTCTCCTTCTATTTCCCGTCTGCGGCAAATCGGGAGCGATCCTCGGCTGTTGCCGCCTCTCGGCATTCACCGCGCAGTGATGCATTGGCGTAGCCGACGAGGGAGTCAAGTGTGTAGAAACCCTCTCGGCAATAGCCGGTTTCTTCCAGTTTGCGCGCAACTGCGCTATTTAAGTAGCGCTGGTTTTTCTTGCGCAATTCTTCGGCGCTGTACACGTCGCGGCCGTCTGTAAACCCACCAGATTGGTCATAGGGTAGCAGGGTGCGAAGTTTTTCTCCCCGTGAAAATTCATAGAAAAACAGTTTGGTGCCGTTGTCTAGAATACTGGTTCGGAAGCGCTCGTCGACGCCCCCTTTGCTGGGTGCGCTGGAACAGCCATGCAACAAAGCAAGGCTCAAGCCGAACGCAAGGAGTACTGGATGCAAATCAACCTCTAAAAATTTGTCTAACCGATGGACATTGCCAGCATACGGCTTAGCTGGCACAACTGCCAGCCGCTCTCGGCGTGCATGGCATTGAACGCGTCCTGAATTTTGCGAAGATCGCGCTGTGCGGTCGGGTTGTCTCTGTCGATCACGCCGTTGAGTTTGAGCGCTGCGCAAACATCGCGACTCAGGATAAATGTGTCCTTGCCCAAAAAATTATGCGACCCATTAAAACGTATGTTTTTGCTGGGTGAATGAGTGAACTGCCGGTTTCATAGGTGTTTTCTGCCGATGCTGTATGGATATTTGCATACTAATTCAGTGATACAGAATTTTCTAACGTACTGGCACAGCAAAACGTAGCTCCAAGGGGAATTTTGGATACATTTTTTGCTATTTGCATTCTAGGGCTAGGGGCTAAATCAGAACCTCATAGCCACTGAAATCAGCAAGTGGTTGGATGGCAGCAAAGGCCTGTCTTTACGAAAAGACCGGGCTATGTCTATGGTCTTGTGGTCGTAGCCGGCTATTGATCTGAAGAACGGTGAGCACCAGGTTTTGTATTGGCGCCATATCGGCCTTTGCTAGGAGTTTTACCCGCTTGGGCGCTAGAGCTGCATTTGCGTTCCGTTTTTTTGAGCGCGCTTGTAGTCTTTGTTTGTTTTTGAGTTCGGTTTTTTTCCTGATTCATCGGTTGGTTTTTTTCATAGTATGAATCTCCGTTGAATGGAGATTTCATACTATTGCTGTGGTCAGAGCGCGGTAGGAAGTAAATGGGCGGCGTCCAGTTCTATAGAATTCATCTTTCGCTTTTTAGCGCGAAGGAAATAAAAACCGCTGAAAGAAAAATATCACTCTGGTAATTTCTCTGCCGTTGCGTCACATGATGGACCAGCCGATACTAAGTGTAAGATCACCGTCATTTCCGGTGTTGGTGCGACTACGCAATCGAGAGTGGTATCTCAACACGTTAAAAGGAGGAGTCTATGGAGCACCGGATTGTGTATATCGATATGGATGGTGTGCTCTGCGACTATGCTTCAGCGGCACGAGAGGCCATCGAATCCCGTCCGGACATCACATACCCACAAAGCATCCCAGGAATTTTTGAAGGACTGGCGCCGATAGAAGGGGCTATTGAGGCGTATCACTGGTTTCAGAATCACCCCCAACTAAAGGTCTATATCCTGACCGCACCCTCAGTCCGTAATCCTGCCTGCTATACCGAGAAGCGGGTATGGGTAGAAAAGCATCTAGGACTACCGGCGACGTACCGGTTGATCCTTAATCCCAACAAATCCTTGAATCTCGGTGATTATCTAATAGACGATCACACCAGTGGTAAAGGGCAGGAGGGGTTCACCGGTAAGCTCATACACTTCGGTAGCGTTGAATTTCCGAACTGGCCAGGGGTGATCCAGTACTTCAAAGAACAATACGGCGACTCTTGATTGGAGATCACGTCTAGTAAACGTGTCTGCGGGTTAGAGACATCGGAAATACCTTTTCTCACGACGTATTCTCCACTGGAACCGGCCACACCCCTCTCATAGTCATTCTGCTATTAATTGTCGGGTCATCAAAATTATGACGTTCGTGCGGGCTTTCATGTCAGGTAAAATAGAGCGGTTAATTGATACTGCGCCGCGCTGCTTTCGGTACTGAAAACGCGTAGATGCGAGATAATCATCATGATGCCGTCAAGACGCCGAGGGTGGCTAGTAGGCCGACAGTAATGGTGCCGTAGGAGATGCAATATCTACCAACGTAAAACCGCCGCGCCGGATTGTTCGCCTTAGGAAGGCACCAGTTTCAATCCAATGCCGATTCCCGACACTAAGGGGTTTAAAAGCTGCGGGCACTGAGTGCCCCTGAAAGAGGGCGGTCAAATCCGGAATGGTACTAGGCCCCCTCGATTCCCCCGTCGTGCTATGAGCCGTCTGCTTGAAGTTCCACAATGCCTGATAGAGCAGCTCACTATCGAGTTGCCCATAATCAAGATGATCGGTAAACGCCTTCCAGGTTGCAAAGCCTTCAGGCAAATCGGCATGGACCATGCCGACGTCACCCAAAGCGGTTTCAACGGTTATCGCAATCGGCAAGCGCGTCAGGGACTCGGCCAGTAATGCATACTCCGATTCAGCCACATCCCAAATCCAAAGGTCATCTCCCGAAATGAAAAACCGTTGCGATTCACCCGGCAGTGTTTTGTGGTTGTGGCACACGAGGTGATGTGCTTCGTGATTCCCCAATACTGAGTGAAACCACGGTTTCTTAAGCCACTGCACCGCCTCCATCGAGTCCGGGCCTCGGTCGACCAGATCACCGAGCGCAAAAAGCCGATCATGAGATTCGTTAAATCGGATAGCTTGCAGCGCTGATTCCAACGCGGCGAATTCGCCGTGGATATCGCCAACCACGATGTCGCGGCCGAGTCCATTGCGTGGGAAGTATTGGTGGCGGTAAGGAAATTTAATCGGTCCCATCCGGTGTGTAGATTTGCAGCCTAGATTGACCCACAAGTTGCGATGAATATTGATCCGCTTCCTTTTTAGCTAATTCATATAAAACAATAAGATGCTGAAGGCTAAATGGATCACTGTGATCTGCAAATATTCGTCTGAAATGGATCATTTTCGTGTGCAATTCAACACCCAGCATTCATTTCGCGCCTTAGCTGGGATTTGTTGGTGTTTGCGGTGTGATGCACTCACGTTACGCCTTGGCCTTTTAGGCCTTAACTGCAAGCCTTCCAAGCAGTATAGCCGGTGAATTCGCTTCTTGTTAAAGTGATAACCTTCTCGACGTAATTGAACGTGTACGCGTTTATAGCCATAGCGCACACGACTGCGCGCAATGTCTTTAATACGCGAACGTAGCCAGTCCTGTGGATCGCGCTTTGGCACATAGCGAAAAGCTGTTCGCGATATGCCAACCAAACGACAAGCTCGCCGCTCGCTAATGCGGTGTACAGAGATTAAGTGGCGTGCCGCTTTTTTTCGAGTCGACACGCCTACCACTTTCGGCCAGCGACCTCCTGCAGCATCGCTTTGTCCAGGCTCAGATCAGCAACTACGCGCTTGAGACGTTCATTCTCCTCGCGCAGCTGTTTGAGCTCGCGGAGCTGATCTGGCTCCAGCCCACCGTAGTCCTTCTTCCAGCGGTAAAATGTGCCTTCCGCAATACCTAGTTTGCGACAAACTTCATCAACTGTCATGCCAGCTTCGTGCTGCTTAACAGCCGTCATGATTTGCTCTACTGAATATCGTTTCCTTTTCATGATTTCAGGCCTCCCAAGTGCCCAATTCATGTCCAAAACTCACCGTCAGTATGGTACTTTTTTCTGGGAGCCCCTCAAATTTACGCCGCCCGTTGAGCAAATACAAAAGGCGGCTGATAGTTCAAGGCACTGTGTGGGCGAATGGTGTTGTAGTGATGCCGCCACTGATCGATTTCCACACACGCCTCGTCCAAAGTTCGAAACCAATGTCTGTTTAGGCATTCGTTCCGAAATTTACCGTTCAAGCTTTCTACAAACGCATTCTGAGTGGGTTTGCCAGGCTGAATAAAACCAAGCACCACACCTGACTCGCGACTCCAAAAGAACATCGCTTTGCTCGTAAACTCAGTGCCGTTGTCACATATGATTTTTGTTGGCTTGCCGCGCTCTGCGCAAAGTTGATTTAGGAAGCGACTCACCTGCCGACCACTGATCGAAATTGAAACTAGTTGACCGACCATCTCACGTGAAAAGTCATCAACGATATTCAGTACTCTAAAGCGACGACCGTTGCTTAGCTGATCAGACACGAAATCCATCGACCACCGCTGATTGACGGCGCTTGGCACTTCCATTGGCTGACGGGGTCGCTGCAGTTTCTTGCGTTTCTTGGTGCGCACTTGCAGGCCTTCCTCAGTGTAGATCCTGTAGGTTCGCTTTCGGTTAACGACCAGCCCTTCGGCCTTGAGCATGCCATGAAGCAGTAGATAGCCGTAGGCAGATTGCTGCACCGCCAACTCCTTCAAGCGGCACCTGAGCGCTGCGTCATCGCGAGGCCTAGACTGATAGCGATAAGCCGTCCGGCTTATGCTGGCCAGCGCACATGCTGTTCGCTCACTAAGCCTGTACTCCGCAATCAAATGGCTAGCCACTTGTTTACGGCCTGCAGGCTTCACCACTTTTTTGAGAGAACATCCTTCATCGCCTCGTTCTCAAGCAGCTTCTCAGCTAATAGCTTTTTGAGTTTACTGTTCTCAAATTCGAGCTCCCGGAGTCGCTTGGCCTCATTAACCTCTAAGCCAGCGTACTTGCTGCGCCAGTTATAGAAGGTTCCCGAGGATATATTGAGCCCACGACAGATTTCGTCAACTTTAGCCCCAGCCTCGTGCTCCTTGATGGCCTTGATAATTTGTTCTTCGGTATATCGTTTCTTCATTTTGAGATCTCCACCCCGTTAGGTTAACTGGAAATCTCATCTTGGTCATGGCTCTAATATTTGGAGATAGGTCACGTCGATCATGCGTTGACGCAGGGGGCTGATAGGTTTGGTAGACTGAGACATGGGTCCTTCTCCTGTGTTGGGGTTGCTGGTGTGGCAACTACAACTTCAACACAGAAAGGACCCATCTTCGAACTATCGGTCATCGTGCAGGGCTTGCTACCGTTTACCGCGGTAGCGGTTTAGTTCATTGACCCCTAGCGGCCATAGCGCGAACAGCCACGACTGGTTAAGGCCTGGCAATTATCGGACAGTCAATTAGACAACCCTGCGGCGTTCATGGCGTCATACTTTACGAATCATGGGTAGCTTTATCCACCCGCGCAGAACTGGTACGGGAATGCGCAAACCCTCTTCAGGTTTTAACTCAAAGCCAGGGAGCACGTCTACCAGATGCTCAAAGGCTATTTGTGCCTCAAGTCTTGCCAGGGCTGCACCCATGCAAAAATGCACCCCCTTTCCCAGTGACAAATGATCATTAGGGCTTCGCTCAATAATGAAACTTTCCGGGCTTTCAAAATGTCTCTCATCCCTGTTGGCTGAGGCGAACATTATCCAGACATTGTCATTTTCCCTAAGTTTCTTCCCTTTGTATTCAATATCTCGAGTTACTCGACGGAAGAGCCCATTTACCGGCCCTACGTAGCGAAGTGCTTCTTCGACAAATTGAGGAATCAGTGCTTTATTATTTTTCAGCTTCTCAAGTATCTCGGGTTGCTCCTGGAGTACAACCGCAGCGTTTGTTATTAAATTCGTGGTTGTCTCGTTGCCGGCAATCCACAACAATTTACAAAACCCTAAAAGTTCATTCGGCTTTAGCTGCTCGCCATCTTCATCCGCCAATTTAACGAGCGACGAAATCAAGTCACCTGCAGGGTTGAGTCGCTTTTCCTCAATGATTTCGGATAAAGTGTCGTTCATTTCAGTTGTGGCGTTAAAACGCTGTTTTTCTGTATAGCTTCCGCCGACACCAACTCCCAATGCCTCATTCCAAAATTTAAGCCGCTCGTAATATTCCAAAGGAATTCCCAAAAGCTTTGCAATAACTGCCACCGGTAATGGACTTGCAAAATCTTTGTAGAGGTCCAACTCTCTTCCTTCGGAAGATTTGTTTTGTAAGTCAGAAATCAATTGATCGGCGATTCCACGTATCTCAGATTCCAATTGCGTTATGCGGCGCGATGTGAAGCTTCTGGCAAATATAGAGCGCAACCTGGTATGTTCTGGCGGGTCGTTTTGAATCATCGGCAAAAAGCCTACTACGTCCTCAGCTGAAGTATCATCCATTCGCAAACCACCGCCAGGGCCGCTCGAAGATGAAAAGTCTTCCGGCCGCTTTGCGAAATTATCCACGTCCTCATAGCGAGTAACCACCCAAAAGTTGAATTCCTCGCTCCAATACAGCGGGGCTTCCTCTCTCAGCTGTTGCCAGTACGGCTCTGGATTGTCGATATAATTCGGATCCAGCATGGGAAATAATTGTGTTGCCACGGCCTTCTAGCTCCTGCTAATCAATGTGTCGGACTTTCCAACTCCAAATATAGCAATAGAAACCTTGCGCTAAAATAGGTATATCTGACCGAATGATGGAGATGTGTGATCTGGACGCGCACCGCCTTTATAGGGGGGCTTTCATGGTTTTGGCAACCCGATGTATCCCGCAGGTTTCTCCGACTTCGCGCAAATCCAGGAATACCCGTGGGGAGCCATAAACGCCCCGGCTTGCTGCATACGATGACCGGGTTAACGCCGGCACCCATAAATCTTCCATTGCCCCATCAGATAGCGATATTTGCGGCCATTGGTAGAAGCCGGCTCGTGCAACATTCAGTGAAAGACACATCGTTGTTACCGCAAATTCATACCGGTGTGCATTGACGAACTGGCGACTGAAAGTCCTTTGTCAACTACTTGGCGAACGGCCTCGTCCTTGAATTTCGGGGTATATCGTTGACTGCTCATATGACTTCCTCCTATGCTCAAGAATAGCGCGGAAGTGTCTATCTTTCTCGGGGAAGTCCAAACAAACATTCCTCCGACGAATGGTGTAATATGACCAATTGATGGCTATTTGTGATATACAATATAGGGCAGGCCACCCGATTATTTATGCTGGATAGAATAAGCCATCTTTTTTTAAAGCCAAGTACAGTTTATGAAAGAAGAAGGGAATTTCCGTGTAGACCTTGTCAGTTGCGAATATGTTTGGGTAGACAAGAATATTGGCAACGTTCCCATGAACACCAAAGAGTGGTGTCTTTACTACAATGCCGAGGTTACCGCGGCTCTGCAGTATGAAGGTCGCCAAATTTTTCTTGAGCCAAATTGGATCTATTTAATACCGCCGCATACGGAGGTATACGGCACGCTACTTTCATCGTCTTTCCAGTTGGTACTTTATTTTTACCTGCCATCGATTCACCTCAATATAGAACCTGGTATCTATAAGGCTCCTGCGATTGACATAGTGATTGATCGGGTTACTCGGCTTAGTTCCATGGCAGAGAAAGATCGATACGGCTTAATTGGACAACTTTATAGCAACCTTTTAGTTAGTTACACCTTAAGCCAATTGGATATCACGTTATCCCAAAGAACGGTAATCGATCATCGCATTCAAAAATCAGTCGCCTACCTGAATCAGTCTTACACACAGAATATCGCCATTGAAAATCTGGCTAACAGTCAGAATATGACAAGGGAGGCATTTAGTCGCTTGTTCAAGAAAGAGCTAGGTAGGCCACCTTTCGATTACATTAGCAACCTAAGAATGAACAAAGCACGGCTGCTTCTTCAGAATTCAAATCAGTCGATTAAGTCAATCGCGCAAGCGGTGGGATACAGCGATCAATACAATTTTTCTAGGCTATTTAAAAAGCATTATGGCATGTCACCAAAAGCTTACAGGCTATCCCATCCTAAAGAATAAACTGGGGTATGAGATGCAAAGCATCTGCGAAGCTCACTCGAACCCATGCCTCATACCACAGAAAAGTCCGGCGAACCACGCCAAAATTGTGCTGGTGCGATGGTTTGGCCTACAGGGAGGCCTCCGCAGACGTATTACCCTAAACGCTTCAAATGCAGTGGCAGATCATCCGCTGGCTTGGGCAGTGGAACGGTCTGAAGTTTTTCACCGGAATCAGCCGCCAATGAGAACTCATAGCGACGCAGAAACTGGTGTAAAAAGTTCTTGGTCTGTGTCAACGCGAAGTGCATGCCGATACATTTATGAGCGCCGCCGCCGAAGCCGACAAAACTGAAGGGGTGGCGCTTGTGCTCGTTGCGAGGCTCCAGCCAGCGCTCAGGATCGAAGGTATGAGGATTATCCCAGTACTCGGCCATACGGTGGGTATACTGGGGCACCAGAAACAGAAGGGTGTTGGCAGGGATGCGGTAACCGCCGAGTTCGCAGTCGCGAATTGTTCTCCGCTGCGCCACCATCGCTGAGGGATGCAGTCGCAGGGTTTCCTTCACCGCCGCGTCGGCCAGTGGCATCTTTTCGAGATCGTCGTAATCCAGAAACTCCTTGTCGATCGACGCCGCTTCCTCGCGCAAGCGCTGCTGCCACTCGGGATTCTCCCCGAGATGCAGCATCAAGTGACTAAGGGCACTGGTAGTGGTGTCGTGCGCTGCGAAGAGCAGGAAGCTCATGTGCGCGATGATGTCTTCGTCGCTGAAGTATTCACCGTCCTCAGTGGTTTCCCGGGTGAAGTAACTGAAGGTATCGATGCCTTTGCCGCGGCGTCGCTCCTCGATCAACGAACCGAAGAACTCCTGCAAATGGCGCTGGGCCTTTTTACCCCTGGCGTATTTAGTGCCGGGTATTTCCTTGGCGAAAAACCCCAGCAGGCCATTGGCGATGTCCAGGAAGGCATGATTCAAATTGGCGGCGCGATCATCGTCCTTGTCCAGCCCGACAAAAATTGTAGCGGCCACGTCCAACAGGGCCTGTTTTATGGCTGGGAAAAACAGGAAGTCTTCGCGACCGTCCCAGCCTTCCACAGCCTCCTTGAGCATAGGCCCCATAGTGCCGAAGTAGCCGCGCATGGCTTCGGTCTTGAACGCGCTCTGCATAATGCGGCGCTGGAAGCGATGCTCGCCGTGATCCCGCAGCAGCAGCGCTCCTTTGTAGAAGCGACCCAGAGTGCGCGCGTACCCCATCTCAGCGGAAAAATTCTTATCCTTGTCGAGGTAAACCTCCCCGTAGAGATCCGGCCCGATCAGCAGCACTCCCTTGAGGTACGCCACTCCTAGCCGCGATACTGGCCCGTAGCGGCAATACTGTCGGTCGATGGTGCCGTAAAGATCCGTCACCATCTCGAAGAAGTGCCCTATAACGGGAAGGCCAAAGGAGCCTGGAATGTGTTTCAGGTCGTGGTTGTCCGCGGCCTGCTTGTAGTTGTCCAATTCGGCAACGCTCATAATAGAATTCTTCACCTGTCTGGGGGTGTCGACACGGTTGTGCGGACACATCAAAAATTAGCTGCGGCCCTCTGCTTAAAAACCGCCTTCTGGCCCGCTGAAAGAGAACAGTTCACCCGGTCGTCCTACGAACTTTCCGTTTTCCCGTAATTGGTGACAGCCCAATGATTGGACTTGTGGATCCAATACAAGCGGGACTTTCGCCCTCAACTGTTGCGCGTACTGCGCAGGATCAACGGTATTATTGGGATCCAGCATGGGAAATGAATTTTGGCCATGCGCTTTTAGCTCGCGCCCCCAAAGTGTTGGCCTTTTCACTTGGGTAATCTAGCAACAGGCACCTCGAAAAAAAATAGAGGCATTTGATCTAAAGATGGATACTTGTGATATGAAGGGTGTGGTGAGATGTGTTTATTCAGTCAGTAAAGATCACGCTTTGTCATGACGACAAAAGCAGTTTTGGTGAACGCTTAGGGCAACTCTTATAAAAAGCCTCAATCGGGATTGCAATTGAAGTGGATGCCCCGGACTTTCTGCAGACCATGAGTTACTACTTTCCTGCGAACGTTAATGATGCCATTGCTGTTGGTTCATCCGGAGAGTTTTGCCACACAACAGCGCTGACCGTATGAACACGTTTTCCGCTTCGAACGACAGTGGCACGGCTAAACAAACTTTTATCACCTAAGGCTGGACGAAGGTAGCTCGTGTTTATAGAAAGCAATGCGCACTCGTTAGTCTTGGCAGAATTTATGACGGCGAGCGTCCCGGTCAGCTCAAGAACACCTGAAACTACGCCTCCGTGCCAGGCACGCAAAAGTGGGTTACCCGTAAAAACATTCTGCCACCGGGTTACGCACTCCGTCTCTGGTATTGAAGTAATTATTTCGGTCCCGTAGTTACGGGCATAAGGCGTTTCTTCAAGAAAATCGATAAGCTTTTGGTTTATCATTCGGCGTGCCTACGTTATTTCCATGCCAAGCACGGGGCCCGGCGTGTCAGATTTAAATATGCCAACAGCGTTGCAGCACATTATTTTTGAATTTACCTGATAAGCCGCCGCACCAACATAGATAAAATCCTCCGCATATTGATAGCAACTAGCTTCGATAACCAAGCCCCGCCCAGGCTCAGGTTTGCGCATGTAATCGATTCTTAGATTCACGGTCGCGATGGCTGCCGGCTTGCCGAGATGAAGCATCACCGCACAGCCGCAGGCGCTATCAATGGCCGTCGCTATTGCGGTTGTATGAAGACTGCCATTTTCTATTGAGTCAGCATGCTTACTCTGAAAAGGAAGATGAATTCTAGCGATATCTCCCTCTATATTTTGGAGCGTCAATCCAAGGTCACGATGCGTACCAATATGCGTGAAGAACATATCAAATAACTTTTCAGTGCTGCCAATACCAGTTTTTCCTTGCTCAAACACCATATCTTCCTCATTTAGATATTTAATAAGGCTCCGGATGCTCGAGGCATGCCTGGCATAGCATCGGCAGCTGCACGCAAGTCACAGCGTAGCGGAAATAATTATTACTAAAAGTTATTGCATCTTCTCTGTCTGCCCGAACCTGCAATCAGGTAAGCTCACGGACGCCGACCATACGCGGCATCAACGAACCCATTTCGCTAACCCCATCATTTTCAATCTCTGCCTTACCGATTAAATTTTCGCGGACCTTGGCTAACATAGCGGTAAATTGCTCGCACTGCTTGACACTAAGCCCGCGCAGGGCGTCGGAGTAGAGTCGTATTGATTCTGCACGCATTGGCGCGACCAGCCGATCAAATGCTTTTGTGATGTAGATAAGATTGGCCCGCCTGTCTTCAGGGTGTGGACGTCGCTCAATTAAGCCCTTTTCCTGGAGGCGGTCGACAACTTTACCCAGCGTGGCCCTGTCCATATCCGCCAATTTCGCAAGATTAGTCTGGGTGTACCCATCTTCCCGATAAAGCTGTGCAAGCACAAACCACTGTGCTCGCGTCAAACCCAAGTGTCTGATTCGCGCATCGAAGGCCCGCCTCATCAGCCGCGCTGCATCGTCTAGCAGGTACCCTAAATTCCACTCCAAGTCCTCTCGCTTCATGGAATAACCTCTGTTTACATATGTTATGTATACTTATAGTATGTACAACGCCTTATTGCAAGAGGGTATTCCATTGCGCCTTATCAGCAAATCGATTTTTCTTGTGTCGCTGCCACTGATCGCCGCTTTTCATAGTGGCAAAGCATTTGCATCGGCAGAGAACGAAATTACTGAGCAAGCACCGCCATCCGAGCACTCTCAACCATCCCAATTCGCCTTACATACCGTCACTACTGAAAACGTTGTAAAACCCATTTTGGCAACCGGTACGATAATGGCTGCAAAATCCAGCAATATTGGCCCCAAGATCGAAGGAACGATTGAGGAAATCTATGTGCGCGTTGGCGATCGAGTGAAAGCTGGCGACGCCTTGTTTCGAACGCGAGACGTCGTACTCAGGTTACAAAAGCAGGAACTCGCTGCTTCATCCGCCCTATATGCGGCCGAATTTCGAAAGGCAAAGATTGAATTTAATCGGGTCTCCAATCTGCGCAACAAGGGGGTAGCTTCAGCAGCGCAATTTGACACCTCGGCCGCCGCTTTAGAAACTGCGAGAGCCCGTGTCGATATTACAAAGTCAAAACTCGCCCAGGTCGAACAGAGTCTTGAAGATGCTATTGCCCGCGCGCCCTACACCGGCGTAATCACCGAACGGTTTGTGGACGAAGGCGTTTTCATCTCAAGCCGAGCCTCAGGCATGGGAAACTCGGCCGTGGTCCAGGTAAAAAAAGCCGATCCTGTCGTAGCCGTCTGGAGTATAGCTGCCAAGTACTTACCCGAAATCACGTTAGGCACGAAAGTCGAAATCCGTATCGATGGTATACCGGATGTAATTGAATCTGAGATTCACATTATTAACGACCGAATCGATATAGCCTCTCGGTCGATTGACGCACGTTCAGTTATCACCAATGACGGCTACAAAATCAAACCGGGCCTTTTCGCGCGAGCCGAGATTTTTCCCAAGCCGCACAAAGTCGTTCTCCTCCCCCGTTCTTTATTGCGTGGCCCGCCCAACGACCCCTATGTCTTGCTCTACGAAGATGGCAAGGCAAGAATACGCCACTTAACAACACGTGACCACAACACTGATTCGGTTGAGGTGCTTAGTGGACTGGAGGCCGGCATGCGCGTATTGCCGCGCTCGCACCTAACTAACGTTTCCGACGATCTCGGCGTAAAGAGACGAGAAGGATTGGAAAACTGAT
>NZ_JBVBUV010000040.1:0-34932 GCF_057445395.1 Litorivivens sp. | reverse complement strand
TAGATTCCTACGCGTTACTCACCCGTCCGCCGCTCTACTCAGTCCGAAGACCTTTCGCGCTCGACTTGCATGTGTTAGGCCTGCCGCCAGCGTTCAATCTGAGCCATGATCAAACTCTTCAGTTTAATCTTTTACATCAGCACAAAGTGCATGATGGAAAGGTTACGCGATTGCCTCGCTTTACCTTTCAAAATCTCGGCTCAGATACTTAGAATCGTATTCAAATTCATGAATTTACGAGTCACTTGTATCTGATATGATTGTCGTCACATCACCACACAAGTGCCCACACAAATTACTTAATCTCGATTTGTTAAATAACTCGAAGCCGCCAGGGCTTTCGAAGTCGCTCAAGGTGTGTCCCCCTAAGCGAGGATGCGCATTATAAACACCTTACTCTGCGCTGCAAGCACTTTTTTAATTTTCTTTAAAAAAGTTTCGAGGGCTTTATCAGCGAGGAGACGACTCCTCTTTTTAGCACTATCAAGCAACCGCTCAACACCACCAAAACCTCTTTGCTTACACCCGATATCTGTTGCCAGACTCGAGGGTGGCGAACTATATAGACGCCTCTTGAATGACGCAATACCCCTCGAGAAAAAAACTTAAAAACAACTACTTATTGGCCAAATTACAGCCAAACCGGACAAAAAACCGACTACGCCGTAGGCGCCACAGCAATAACGCGCTGCCGGCGAGACCATACAAGACGGCCTCCGCCAGATCGGACCGCACCAGCCAGAACAAATGAACCAGTGCCAAAACCAATGTGCCATATACCAGCCGATGCAAAATCAGCCAGCGGCGACCCAAATGGCGCACGGAAAAGCGGTTAGAGGTAGCCGCTAGCGGCAGCAGAGTGAGCCAGGCAAAAAAGCCGACCAACATATAGGGGCGCTCCTGCAGCTCCTCCCTGAATATCGACCACTCCCATCCCAATAGATAGGTGCCCACACATAACGCATGAAGGGTGGCATAAAAGAAACAGAACAAACCCAGCATGCGGCGGTAGCGGATCAATGACGGTCGCCGTAACCAAACCCGCAGCGGTGAAATCATCAACGTCAGCAGCAGAAAGTTGAGCGACCATCCGCCCGTGAAAAGTATCAGCCGTTTTGCGGGGTCTGGCCCTAAGTCGCCCGTAATCAGCTGCAGCGCCAAACTGGCTAACGGAAGAAGGCAGGCCAGAAACAGCAAACCCTTTCGCCACGCCATCATAAGCCCTTGCGCCACACCATTAATAATGGCGCCGTAGATTCATGCCTTTATAGAGATGCGCGACCTGATCGGCATAGCCGTTGAACATCTGCGTTTTGATGCGATTGGGACTGAATAGACCACTGGGCAGACGGCGCTCGTACTTCTGGCTCCAGCGCGGATGGTCAACTTCCGGATTCACATTAGCGAAGAACCCGTATTCTCGAGGAGCAAGATCCTGCCAGGTTGTACGGGGCTGTTGCTCCGACAGCCGGATTTTGACGATGGACTTAATGCTTTTGAAACCGTATTTCCAGGGCACCACCAAACGAAAGGGGGCACCGTTTTGCTTGGGGAGTTCCCGCCCGTAAAGACCTGTCGCCATAAGAGTCAGCGGATTCATAGCTTCGTCCAACCGCAGGCCCTCTACATAGGGCCAGTCAATCGTGCTGAACCGGGAGCGCTGACCGCGCATTTCTGCCGGCCGATAGAGGGTCGTAAATTCAACGTATTTGGCTTTTGACGTGGGCTCAAGCCTGGACAGCAATCGGTGCAGGGGCACGCCAATCCAGGGAATCACCATTGACCAGGCCTCAACACAGCGCAGACGATAAACCCGCTCTTCAAGATCCAGCCCTTTGAGCAAGTCATCCAGCGAATAGGTTCCCGGCCGCGCAACCTCACCCTCTACCTGCACCGACCAGGGATCAACGGTCAGCTCCTGCGCGTAACGAGCCGGGTCACTTTTGTCCGTACCGAACTCGTAGAAATTGTTATAGCGCGCGACGTCCTCAAAGGGAGTTTTGTCTTCGTTGGTATAGAAGCCTTGAGCCGCCATCGACGATGAAGCCTCTCGCGCGGAGAGTGGCGCCAACTCAGAGCTCGCAAGAAGCGCCGATGGCACCAAGCTGGATGCCGCAAAGAGGCCGGCGCCCCGCATCAGTTCGCGGCGTTTAAGGTAAACGCTCTCTGGGGTAATTTCAGAGGCAGGGATATCCGCCGCTTGTTTGATCAACATGTCAGTCTCCGTGGCTTAAGAGCTCTGACCAGCAAAACGGCGGAAAGCTCCCTTACTAACTAGCTTGCGTTCTACGATAGACAGCCATCACTGGACCAGACAGAGCATAGGCCAATGCAATACCAAGTAGAATCCGAGGCGGGTCCACCGAAACCAACCCAAAACCAATAACAATAAGGATCATCACAACAAAGGGCACGCGGCCCCGCAAATCGATACCTTTAAAGCTGTTATAGCGGATATTGACGATCATGAGCAGGCCTATCACGGCGGTAAGCACCGCACTGAAAAAGGACAACACCGAAGAGACCTCGCCGCCAAATAAACCCTCATCGGCACACACCCAGATGGTGCCCGCGATCACCGCCGCAGCGGCCGGGCTGGCCAGCCCGGTAAAATAGTTTTTGTCAGTAGTGGCGATCTGAGTATTGAAGCGCGCCAGGCGCAACGCCGCGCATGCGATATAGATGAAGGTAGCCGCCCAACCGAGCTTGCCAAAACTGCCCAGCGACCAGCTGAACATAATCAGCGCCGGCGCTACGCCGAAGGACACCATGTCGGCCAGCGAGTCATACTGCTCACCAAATTTACTCTGTGTATTGGTCAGGCGAGCAACCCTGCCATCCATACCATCGAGTACACCAGCCACAAAAATGGCAATGGCTGCCGTTTCAAACTGGCCGCGCATGCCGGAAACAATGGCGTAAAATCCCGCAAACAGGGCTGCCGTGGTAAACAGGTTGGGTAGCAGATAAATACCGCGGCGACGCACCTTCTGCCCATTAATCGAGACCTCTTCTTCGTGATCGTCAATCAGCAACAGCGACTCACGGCGGTCATCGTTATTATGCTCAATCTCATTTTCAACTTCAGACACAGCGAACTCCACGCGTGTTGACACAGGGGCGCAGCATACCAATACCTGCAGCCACTAAACACCTCATTGTAGCAACATCACGCAACTGACGCTGCGACCTGCCAAAAGGCGTGAATCAGGGGGTTATCCAGCCGCTGTTTCAGCGTGCACACCCCCACTGCCAAGGGCTTCATTTCGTCGGCTAGCGGCAAAACCCTCACTTTGTCGGCTATTGGGCTGTTGGCAAGCACTAACTCGGGAACCACCCCCACCCCCAGACCCAGCGCCACCATGCTGGCTATCGCCTCGTGACCACTGACCTGCGCATAGATGTTGGGACGAATGCCGTGCAACTTGAACCAGCGCTCCAACTCCACCCGAGCCACCCCACGTTCCGACATGATTACCGGCAATTCACCCCACGGTAGCTGTGGCTGATCCGCCAATGCCGACACGGCACAGGGCACTGTGGGCGCAATCAGACGCAATGGTGAGTGCGTTAACACTTGGAAGGCCAGTCGCTGATGCAGCTGCTCCGGCCGCGCCGTAATGGCTATATCCTCCTCTCCCGCTGCCACGCGCTCGAGCGAATCGGCCTGATCCCCGGTGTGCAGTTTCAATTCAATGCGGGGGTAGCGACTCCTGAATATCTCTAGCAAAGGCCCCAGCACCGCGTATGCCGCCGTGACCGAGCAATACACGCTCAGTTCACCGCTGAGGTCGCGCCCGGATTGATGGAGACGCTGCAACAGCCCCTGCCAGTTGGCGAGAGCTTGCTCAGCGTAGCGCTGCACCTCGCGACCGGCCGAGGTAAGCACCACCCGCCGGTTATCTCGCTCAAACAGAGACACGCCAAGCTCTTGTTCGACACGCTGAATGGTTCGACTGACCGCCGAGGCACTCAGATGCATGGCCTCCCCGGTTTTAGCGAAATGCAGGGACTTGGCAAGATGAGTGAAAATTTCAAGTTCTTTGATGTTCATTCCGCCCCTCGATGCAGCATTGCGTATATAGCAACACAATATTCACTATATATCATTTTACGCAATATAAACGACCTGCTATGGTGGCCGCCCAGTTTTTAACCACATTCACCAGAACGAGGGCCTCCTCCATGGGTCAGAACTACTTCAATACCCTGCCCCTGCGCGTACAACTGCAGGAACTCGGCAAGTGCCGCTTTATGGATCGCAGCGAATTCGCCAACGGCTGTGACATTCTGAAAGGCAAGAAAATCGTTATTGTGGGCTGCGGCTCACAGGGTCTGAACCAGGGTCTTAACCTGCGCGACTCAGGCCTAGACGTGTCTTACGCCCTGCGCGCCGAAGCCATTGAACAAAAGCGCCAGAGCTGGAAGAACGCCACTGAAAACGGTTTTACCGTTGGCACATACGAAGAACTGATCCCCAGTGCCGATGTGGTAATGAACCTAACCCCTGACAAGCAGCACACGGCCGTCGTTTCTGCCGTTATGCCACTGATGAAAGAAGGCGCCTGCCTGGATTACGCTCACGGTTTCAACCTGGTTGAAGAAGGCATGCAGATCCGTAAGGACATCACCGTAGTGATGATGTGCCCGAAATGCCCCGGCACCGAAGTGCGCGAAGAGTACAAGCGTGGCTTTGGCGTACCCACCCTGATCGCGGTCCACCGCGAAAACGACCCCAACGGCAACGGCCTGGAAATCGCCAAAGCACTGGCCTCTGGCACTGGTGGCGACCGCGCCGGTGTACTGGAATCCTCACCGATTGCAGAAGTGAAGTCTGACCTCATGGGCGAGCAGACCATTCTCTGCGGTATGCTGCAGACCGGCTCTATTCTGTGCTTCGACAAAATGGTCGAAGAAGGCATCGACCCCGGCTATGCCTCCAAGCTGATCCAGTACGGCTGGGAAACCATCACCGAAGGCCTCAAGCACGGCGGCATCACCAACATGATGGATCGCCTGTCCAACCCCGCCAAGGTCAAAGCCTTTGAACTGGCTGAAGAGCTCAAAGACATCATGCGTCCGCTCTATGAAAAGCACCAGGACGACATCATGAGCGGCCACTTTTCCAAAACCATGATGGACGACTGGGCCAACGACGACAAGAACCTGCTGGGCTGGCGCGCCGCCACCGCCGAGACTGCCTTTGAAAAAGCAGAAACCGGCAGCATGGACATCAGCGAGCAGGAATACTATGACAATGGCATTCTGATGATTGCGATGGTTAAAGCTGGCGTTGAACTGGCCTACGAAACCATGGTTGCTGCGGGCATCAAAGACGAGTCTGCCTACTACGAATCACTGCACGAAACGCCCCTGATCGCCAACACCATCGCGCGCAAGAAGCTGTACGAAATGAACGTGGTTATCTCCGATACCGCCGAGTACGGCTGCTACCTGTTCGACCACGCCTGCAAGCCGCTGCTCAAAGACTTTATGAGCAAGGTAAAAACCGATGTCATCGGCAAAGGTCTGGACGTTTCTGACAACGGCGTGGACAACCAGCAGCTAATTGCCATCAACTCAGCGCTGCGTAACCACCCGGTAGAAGTTATCGGCCGCAAACTGCGCGGCTACATGACTGCCATGAAGAAGATTGTTTAACCACAAGCATCTTCGGCAAACCAGAGGGGCCCCACAAGGGCCCCTTTTTTTTGGTGCCAACACGCACTTTTAGTGAAGCGTGTGCTCATCATCCGGCATGCGATGAGGGGGCACCTGCACCGATTCCACCAGCTTGCCCAGAGTGACAGTTCTTCCCACATAGCGTTCGTCGCCAGTTACCGTGAACTCAAACTGGTAACCCCGCCAGAATCGCCAGCGGCCACGCCTGTCGCGCTTTAACCACAGCGCCCTCAAGGCAATGCTGTCATCCAGTAATTGCAGGCTTTCGCGCTGACAATACAGGCGTGTTGCACGCAGGGCGATCTCACGAATACCGTGGGCCTGCCAGAAATAGCTGCCGGCCAACCCGACAATAAGCAGTAGCGCAATATCCGACAGTTCAATCATGGACGGGTTCTTTGCATAGCATCACCCAGAAACTTTACGCGGTTATTGAGCCTGGCCTCAAAGCGGACCAAGTGCCCGTTGAGCCCCGCATGACGCCCACGAAAAGCCCGCACCTTACGTTCTAGAGATTCACTCGCATAAACCAACAGGGAAAGACCCAGCGCAATAAAGGCAACGCCCAACGGTACAGGGGAAAACAGAAATACCACACCCAGAGCCAGTGCCAGCCAAGCCAAGGCTAATTGCGCGTACAACATCAGGTGCTTTTTCACGGTGCGAGCCTGTGCGATCCATTCCCTTACTGAAGAATAACGGTTTTTTCGCCGTTGAGTACCACACGCTCTTCACAATGCAGACGAACCGCGTGAGAAAGCGCCGTTGCCTCGATATCGTGACCAAGGTGCACCAGCTGTTCAATGGTAAAGGTATGATTCACCGGCTTCACTTCCTGCACGATAATGGGCCCTTCGTCGAGTACCGCAGTTACATAATGAGCCGTGGCGCCAACCACTTTCACCCCACGCTGATGCGCCTGATGATAAGGCCTGGCACCTTTAAAGCTCGGCAAAAACGAGTGGTGAATATTAATGGCGCGGCCTTCCAACCTGGCGCACAGATCATCAGAAAGAATCTGCATATAACGCGCCAGCACCAGCAGCTCCGCACGCTCGCTTTCCATCAACGCGAGAATTTTTGCCTCTTGTGCCGGCTTGGTTTCTTTGGCCACTGGCAGGTGATGGAAAGGAATGCCGTACCACTCTACCAAGCCCCGGCAATCTTCGTGGTTGGAGAACACACCTACGATATCTGCAGGCAGTGCGCCGGAGCGCCACTTGGTAAGCAACACATTCAGACAGTGGTCATCTTTAGACACGGCCAGCAGAATGCGCGGCTTGTCAGCTAGGGGCCGCAGGCGATAAGCCATGCCGAGCGTCTGGGCAAGGCTCTTCACCTCTTCCACAAAGTCATGGATATTGCAGGCCATGCTGCGATCATCAAATACCATGCGCGAAAAAAAGCTACGAGTGTAAGGATCCGAGTACTGCGAAACCTCGGTAATAAACGCACCGCGTTGGTACATCAAATTTGACACCCGCGCCAGAATGCCCAGCTGATCGGGGCACTTGAAGGTGAGCACATAAGGCGTGTAATCAGACATCCGCTGTTCCCTGGTGGTTTTTACTCAGCGCATCAATCATCAACGCCAACACTGCATCCATGGCATGGTGATCGGCCTCTATCCGGATGTCGGCAGCGGCCTCGTAAAGAGGCCAGCGTTCTTGAAATAGCAATTCAAAACTCTGACCCGGTTTCTGCACAATGCCCCGGCTCTCCATATTGTGAATACGCTGTTGCAACACATCGAGCGGCACATCAATAAATACAACTACCGAGTGCACGGCCAGCCGGCTCATTGCTTCGCGGGAATACACCACGCTGCCGCCCGTAGAGATCACGGTATTGTCCAGCGTCAGCGCACCGACTACCTCAGCCTCAAGCTGGGCAAAGGCCTCGAGACCATGCGCCTTTTGATAAGCCTGAAGCGTACAACCCTGGCGCTGCTGGATCAGCACGTCGGTATCGACAAAATCCTTGGCCAACGCTTTGGCCAGCAGAATGCCCAGGGTGCTTTTGCCCGCCCCGGGCATGCCAATCAGAGTGATATTGCTGCGCCGGGTCATAGTGCCATGCCTCTGCACTCACCCTTTAATTCACTTTTTAATGTAAAAGTCTGCATATTCCTCACGCAGCGGAACCTTCAGCAGCTTACCGGTGGCCGTGTGCGGTAGGTCGTCGCGGAAGACGACGGCATCCGGCACCCAGAAGCTTGCCAGCTGGGGTTTGAGATAGTCGAGGATATCTGCCTCACTGGCACTGGCGCCATCTTTCAATACCACCAGCAACAGCGGCCGCTCCTGCCATTTTTCATGAGGAATACCAATCACGCAGGCCTCCGCGACCGCCGGGTGTCCCACCGCGACGTTCTCCAGATCGATGGAACTAATCCACTCACCGCCGGACTTGATCACATCCTTGCTGCGGTCCACAATCTGCATCGTATTGTGCGAATCAATCGTGGCAACATCACCGGTATCAAACCAGCCATTCTCCGTCGCAAGCTTGTCGCTTTTATAATAGCTGTTCACTATCCACGGGCCGCGCACCATCAAACGCCCGTAGGCCTTACCATCTCGAGGCAGCTCGTTGCCGTCGTCGTCGATGATTTTCATATCCACGCCATATACCGGCCGCCCCTGCTTGCGCTGCTGCTGGTAGCGTTCTTCCTTCGGCATAGCGAGCATGGCTTTGGTCGGCGCATTTACCGTACCAATCGGAGACATTTCGGTCATGCCCCAGGCATGCAACAAAAACGCATCGTGCTTCTCATCAAAGGCCTTGATCATCGACAGCGGCGCGGCGGAACCACCTACCACCACCGTCTGTACGCTGTGCATGGTTTCGCCAATGCTGTCCAGGTGATTGAGCAACCCCAGCCAAACCGTAGGCACTCCCGCCAGCAGCGTCGGCTCCTCGCTTTTGATCAATTCCCACAAGCTGGCGCCATCCATCGCGGCACCAGGAAACACCAGCTTGGCGCCGGTAATAGTTACCGCATAGGGAATACCCCAGGCATTAACGTGGAACATCGGCACCACCGGCAAAATCACCGAATCAGCCTTGATATCCAGTGCCTGTGCGTGAAGGCTACCCATGGCGTGCAGCACGGTCGAACGATGGGTATACATGACACCCTTCGGATTACCGGTAGTGCCCGACGTATAACAGAGAGAACAAGGGGTACTTTCGTCAAATTGCGGCCACTCAAAAGATTCGCTATGCGGAGCAATAAACTCCTCATAACAGATCAGCCCATCGATTTTACTGTCAGGCATGTATTCTTTATCGCACATCACTACGATGGCCTGCAGGTGGGGCAACTTGTCGCGCAGGGCTTCCACCAGCGGCAGCAGGTTCAAATCGATGAACAGCATGCGATCTTCAGCGTGATTGAAGATGTATTCCAGCTGCTCAGGAAACAATCGCGGATTAATTGTGTGGCAAATACTGCCAATACCAGCCGTGGCGTAGTACACCTCGTAGTGACGCCAGGTATTCCAAGCCAGCGTGGCAATGCGGTCACCGGGCTTAACTCCCCAATTGAGCAACGCGTTGGCAAGCTGCCGGGTGCGCTTTGCTGCGCCCAACTGAGTTATTCTGTGAATGCTGTTGTCTTCTACCTTACGGCTGACAATTTCCGCCTCCGGGTGATTGACCACCCCAAACTCCATCAGGCCGGAAATCAGCAAGGGGCTTTCCATCATCGGTGCAAGCATTGTTCGCTCCTCTGTTTTATTGTGCGGAACAGGTAATCAAATATCTGTCTGAGAGATTATGTGTTACGTCGCCGGGTGACAAGTCGATTCATGCTCGACTGCGCTGCCAACGGTAAAGCGTAACCAGCGTACTGGCACCAATGATCATGCCCGCGCCCAGCAACTTTCGCGCAGTGATCGCCTCGTCGAGAAATACGCTGCTGCTGATCATGGCGAGCGGAATATAGACATAGTAAATAATGCCGGTAAAAACCGGGGGCAATTCGGTACTCGCCTTCACCCACAGGCCGTGCGCCACCACCGTACAGAGCAGTCCAAGCGTCAACAGCTGCAAATAATCGGTGTTGCTGAGCGACCAGTCGGCCAAGGGCCACAATGGCAGAAAACACAGCAACGCAAAACTGAACTGTCCCCAGGTGCGCTGCAGATTGGACAGTGCCGCCGCGCGCTGGTGCAGCAGAGGCAGACAGGCATAGAGAAAACCACTAACCAGCCCCACGACAATACCTGCCGTAACCGAGTCAGACAGGCTCAGCGAAGGCACCATGACGGCACAGCCCCCCAGGCAGGCAAGCATGGCCAGCCATTCCGCGCCGCGCACCGGTTCGCGATTGAACCACCAGGCCAGCAACAGGTACTGCACCCCGTACGTGGCAATGGCGGTTGCCGCTATTACCGCCGTCGCCATTTTGATACTGGCAAAATAGGTGAGCCAGTGAACGGCAAAAACAGCGCCGATCACCGCCAGCTGCCGCCACTGGTGCGCACGTATCGCGCGTAATCGCGCCGGTGACACGGCAACCAGAATACTGACCACCCCCGCGGCAATCACCAGCCGTGCAATCCCGATAGTGACCTCGTTGGCCGCCGTGGATTTGACCAGCACCGGAACCGCCGACATGGCAACAATCGCGGTGAGTGCTACAAGGATTAGAGATAACGGTGGCAAAGGCTCTCCCACTGGACGCGAGCGAGTGGCTCGCGCAGAATGCGACGATTAACGAAAGCTCGGCATTATATGAATATCGACAGCAAACTGCCCCATGTGGGCACAACCATTTTTTCCGTCATGTCGGCGCTGGCCGCCGATTGCGGCGCCATTAACCTGTCGCAGGGTTTCCCGGATTTCACGGCCAGCGAGTTTCTGCTGGATCGCCTCAATACGCATGCCAGCGCCGGGCGCAATCAGTACGCGCCGATGAATGGCGTGCCAGAGCTGCGCGAGGCGATTGCCGCACTGATCCGCGAATGCTACCACCGCAAGGTCAGCAGCGAGACGGAAATCACCCTGACCTCGGGAGCAACCGAGGCTCTGTTTGTGGCGGTACAGACGGTGATTCGGCCCGGCGACAACGTCATTCTGCTGGACCCCGCCTACGACAGCTACGAACCCGCCATCGCGTTGGCTGGCGGCACCTGTACACGCCTGCCACTGCTGCCACCCGATTACCGCCCCGACTGGCAGCGTATTGAAGACAGCATTACACCCAACACCCGCCTGATCATGGTGAACAGCCCCCACAACCCCACAGCCACGGTGTTTACAGACGATGATTGGCGGCAACTGGAGCGTATTGCCGAACAACATGACCTGTTTGTGATCAGCGATGAAGTGTACGAGCACATTGTATTTGAAAACGCGCGCAACAGCGCACATTGCTATCCAGCGCTGGCAGAGCGCAGTTTTGTTATTTCCTCGTTCGGCAAAACCTTTCACGTAACCGGCTGGAAGCTGGGTTACTGCGTTGCGCCGCCGGCGCTCAGCCACGAGTTCAGAAAGGTGCACCAGTTTGTCACTTTCACCAGTTTCACTCCGGCCCAGTATGCAGTGGCAGATATGCTAAATGAATGTAGCGCTGAGGTGCATGAACTGGGTGCATTTTACCGCGCAAAGCGCGACTGTTTTGTGAGCGCCATGCAGGGCTCGCGCTTTAACCTCCTGCCGAGCCAGGGCACCTATTTTGTGCTGGCTGACTACAGCGCAATCAGCGATGAAAGCGATCTCGACTTCTGCCAGCGACTGACCCGAGAACACGGTGTAGCTGCCATTCCCCTGTCGGTCTTCTACGAAACCCCACCGCAAAGCCGCGTCATCCGCTTCTGTTTTGCCAAGCGCGAACAGACGCTGCGCGACGCCGCCGAAAAACTGAAAGCTCTATGAACGTTTATGCCCTGCAAAGCGCCCTTTACTGGCAACAGCCCGAGCGCAACCGCGAATATTTCGAAGCACTTATCGCCGATTGTGCCGCCAATCTCGACAGGCGCGCCGACCTGGTTGTACTGCCGGAAATGTTTACCACCGGTTTTGCCATGACACCGGAAACGATGGCCGAACCTGTGACTCCAGACAGCGGCCCGACCCTCGACTGGATGCGCAGGCTTAGTGCACAGCACAACTGCGCGATTACCGGCTCGGTGGCAGTAAAACAAGACGATCACTACTTCAACCGCCTGTATTGGGTCAGCCCCGAGGGTGAAACCCATTACGATAAGCGCCACCTGTTTCGCATGGCTGGAGAGCACGAGCACTACCGTGCCGGTCGCGAGCGCTGCGTAGTGCCATTTCGCGGGCTGCGCTTCTGTCTGCAGGTCTGTTACGACCTGCGCTTTCCAGTGTTCAGTCGCAATCGCAATGACTACGATGTGCTGGTCTATGTTGCCAATTGGCCCGAACCACGTCGCCACGCTTGGTCTTCGCTGTTAGTTGCGCGTGCTATAGAAAACCTCAGCTTCGCGATCGGGGTGAACCGCGTCGGTGAAGACGGCAACGACATTGCGTATAGTGGTGACAGCGCCATTATTGACTTTAAAGGCCAGCCACTGGCGCAGGCGCGAGAACACCACCCTGAGATTATTTTCGCAACGCTGGAGAAGTCAGAGTTGGAGGCTTTCCGTGAGAAGTTTCCGGCAATGCTCGATGCAGACGAATTTGACTTGCAGATCTAGGTTGCGGAGGTTGCCCGCAATGAACAAAAAAATTTCATGACAGCCGCCACAGTACCATTCGCTCTGTAGCGGCTGTCGGAGTTACGACCTGATCTAGAAGCGGTATTTGAATTCCGCTCCCACCACACGCCCTTTGTTCAGCGGAGAGAATGTCGCGCCTGCCGCAAAGGGTAGCTGGGTATCGCCGCCCTCGGTAGCTTCGTCGCGCAGGTTTTTACCATAGATTGACACGGTCCAGTCGCCGGAGTTGGGTGTCAGAGCCACCGATGCATCCACCATATTGGCATCGTTCAGTGTGCCGCGATTGTTATCGGTGTAGGCCGACTCATCGCGGTGGCTGTAACTGATCTGCGATGTAATAAAACCAAAGTCTCCGACATCTTGATCATGAATCAGGGCAAGACTTCCAGTGAATGGAGCCAGACGCGGAAGATCCAGCGCCTCGTCCTTGTCGTTCAAAGTACCATCGCCATTCAGATCAAATTTGACATCGGTATATTCTCCCTCTGTGTAACCCAGTGCCAGATTGACAATCAGGTTTGGCATTACCGCATAGCGCCCTTCCACCTCCACGCCCCATATTTCGGCGTCGGCTGTATTCTGAATAACCTGCACCACCCCGGAGATCGGGTCGGACAGATTGATTTCTCGCTGCATGTCTTTCACTTCGTTGTAAAACACCGCAACATTCAGTCGCCCACGATTGTCGGCGGTATCATGCTTGACACCAAACTCCACCGAGCTTTGCTTTTCCTCATCAAATGGTCCAGGAGGGGTAGTCGGCGACGTATTACGTAAGTTGTAGCCGCCGCTTCTGAAGCCCTTGGTGTAGAAACCGTAGACCTTTGTAAGCTCATCTGCCTGCCAGCTGAAGCCCAGTTTGGGAGTAATGTTGCTCCAATCTTCTTTCGCCGGATCGCCTGAGGCGACCGTAAAATCGTAAGCGCAGTTGCCGCCAATAACATCACACTGACCGGCGGGTATGTTGCGTGGATTATTGGTGCCGGGTGTTGTTGAAAGAACCAGTGACCGTATTTTGACTTCCTTTTCTTCCTCGCTATACCGCAGGCCCGCCGTCAGGGTCAACGTTTCCGAAACATCAAAATCCAGTGACGCGAAAACGCCCCAGGTATCGTGATCCTGAATACCCCCGCCGTATTGGTTCACAAGCGTATTAAACGGTGCGCCCGCAAACACCAGTCTGTTTTCCTGATATTTAACTTCCTGCTGGAAGTAATACAGACCAGTAGTCAGATACGTCGCATTACCCAGCTGACCGTTGAAGCGAAACTCGTTGCTGACCTGCTCCTGCTGGGTTTCAAAGCCAGCGTGAAACAGTGTTGATGTTGTCGCATCAATATCGCTAACACCAGTGTTGTTGTATTCACGCCAGCCGAGAATGTTGGTGAAGCGGCCTTCAAGGAAGTTCACATCGCGATTAACTTCAACAATGGCCTGATCCCAGCTGTTGTCGTATTCCCCCTTTTCGTTAATCGCGAACTTGAAGTCATCGCGGTCCCAAAAAGCCCGGTTCTGCGCGGCGGGGCCATCGCCTTCGGCTTCACCGTGTTCATAGCGCAGGATAATTTCCGTGTAATCGTCAGGTGTTACGACAAACACCGGACGAATCAGCCGTGTTCTGGCATCGCCGTGGGAGTCATCACCCGCTTCATTTTCAAACCAACCCTCATCTTCATTCATATAGACCGACAGTTTGGCACTGAGCACACCTTCCACCATCGGCCCAGATACAGACGCCGCATAATACTGATTCAGCCCGGTTTCAACCGCGTACTTCGCGCTAGCCTCGAATTCATCACCCGGGAGTTTGGTCCTTACCAATACCGCGCCACCGGTCACGTTACGCCCGAACAGCACGCCCTGTGGACCACGCAGTACCTCTACGCCAGCAAGGTCGAACATGTCGAATACCACGCCGCCGTTGATACCCAGATACATGCCGTCAACAAATACACCCACGGTAGGGTCGATCGACGGAATGGAGCTGTTGATACCCAGGCCGCGAATGGAGAAGTTGGCAACCCCTTTGGTGGTGCCCACATCTTCCAATGCCACATTTGGCATCGAATAACTCAGGCTTTTGAGGTCCCTTACCTTGAGCGCCTCCAGCTGATCCGCCCCATAGGCGGTAATCGCTATCGGTGTATCCTGAATCTCCTCAGCTGAGGATTTCTTCTGTGCTGTTACCAGCACTTCTTCCAACAATGCTTCGGATGCCCGCTGGGCATGGGCTAAGGTAAATGGGAGGGAACAGGCAACCGCCAAGGCCGCTAATCGAGTTTTCCGCATCATGTACTCCGGTCAACAGAAATTATGGTTATAAAACGCTTCCCCGAAACTGCCTCATCTCTTAAATCAAAGAGATATACGGATTTTTGTAACTAAAATCGTAACTCCTGGCGCGCACCATGAATGTGCACACCGCCTCACTTATACACTCTAGATCAGAAACTGGATTTTTGTAGTTTTTGGTAACAAAAATAAAGGGGGGCTGGGTACGTCCGACGCACGAGAGGCGAGAAGTGTCGCCGCGCGTAACAATGTGCAATAACTATCACACGCCACTACGATACACAATTTAACAATTTGACTCGTAGTGAGACTGAATCAGACACCCCCTCCGCACTTCTCGTTACACTTGATAATTATCAAGAAAACGAACATCCCCACAGCGCGTCTAATCGAACAGCCGAAGCTGCTGATCACTGCTCATATGATCGGTGTGAAAACGCAGCCCCACCCCCAGCAGCCGCACCGGTTTCTTATAGCGCGCCCAGGCTTCTTCCATCATGCCCTGAAACTCGTGGCTTTCCAGCCCGCCGACCAACTGCCGATCAACCGTCGTGGTTTCAAAATCCTTGCTTTTGAGCTTCACGAAATGGCCGGTAATGGCGCCGCGCCGCGTAAGGTTCGCCAGCCGCTCCTCGAGCTTGGCCAGCAGGTTGGGCAGCTGGTTCAGGCAGGCACGTCGATTGATCAGGTCCTCGGCATAGGTGCGCTCCACGCTCAAGGATTTGCGTTCACGGTTGTTGGCGACCGGCCGCCGATCCTCACCGCGCGCGTAGCGGTAGAGCGTCTCTCCCATGGAACCAAACGCCTGCGCTAGATCAAGCTTGGACCACGGCAGCAGGTCACCGCAGCGCTCGATACCGTGCTGAGAAAGTTTCTTATACATGGCCGGCCCCACACCGTGAATACGACGCACCGGCAGCGCCGCCACAAAATCCTGCACCTGATCCGGGGTGATGGTGGTCAGACCGTCGGGCTTGTCCCAGTCGCTGGCCACCTTGGCCAGAAACTTGTTAGGCGCCACCCCGGCGGAAATGGTGATGCCCACTTCCCGGCTTACAGCCTCGCGAATCGCCCGAGCGATCAGGGTGGCACTACCCTGAAAATGCGGTGAATCGCTGACATCCAGGTAGGCTTCATCCAGCGACAGCGGTTCTACCAGTTCGGTATAGCGGTGAAAAATTTCCCGCACCTGATAGGCAGCCGCGCGGTATTTATCAAAGTTGGGAGGTATCAGCACCAGCGACGGGCACAGGCGTTTGGCGTGGGATGACGGCATCGCCGAACGCACACCGTAGGAGCGCGCCTCGTAATTGCAGGTGGCGATTACGCCGCGGCGGTCGCTGGCGCCACCCACTGCCAACGGAATTCCGCGCAATGCGGGGTCATCACGCATTTCAACCGAGGCGTAAAAACAGTCGCAATCGCAGTGGATGATTTTGCGCACAGAACTTCCCGGATTTTTTCAGGCGAGTATTTCACCACATTCGCCGAGCGCAAGACAAAGACCCGCCTATAGTAAAACAAAAAAAGGCGACCGAAGCCGCCTTGTCCGCTGTGAGGGGCAGTGTTACTGCTCGGCGTTATCACCTTTACCCGTTGAGCGGTCAATCACCATATCAGTGCCCATATGAATAAGGGCTTCGGTAGCGCTACCTTTTTCCGCGCCAGCCTTGCGCGCAGCTGCATCTTTCGCCATATCTCGCAGTGTCTGCTCAGGATTCTGTGGCTCGGTCGCACCATGATCTGAGTCACCGTGTTCGGGCGTATGCTCATCACCTGCTGGGTCATGTGCATGATGATCATGGTCATCATCGTACGGTGGTTTTCCGGCCTCATGTCGGTCGCCTTTGCTTCCCGGCTTACCTTCACTCCAGCCGCGCTTTTCGCCCTGGCCTGCACCCCAGTCGCGTCCGTGAACGCCATCGGGTTTTTTACTTTTCTGTTTGTGCTTGTCTTTTTTATGCTTGTCTTTGTATTTGTCTTTTTTCCGCTCCTGCTCATCCTCCCAGCGCTCCCGAGCCTCCTCTTCTTCATCCTCTCGGCGCTCTTGCTCTTCCTCCCAGCGCTCTCTGGCTTCCTCATCCCGCTCTCTACGGCGCTCACGCTCCTCTTCTCGACGCTCCCGGGCTTCCTCTTCGTCATCTTCGCGGCGCTCTTGTTCTTCCTCCCAGCGCTCCCGGGCTTCCTCATCCCGCTCTCTGCGACGTTCCTGCTCGTCTTCCCACCGCTCCTTCGCATCATCGTCGCGATAACCGTCTTTAGATTTACCTTTGATTTTCTCCGATTTGTCCCGGCGTTGATCTTTGTGGTCATCAGCGAACGTAAAACCCGCCGCAAGTGCGCCTGCCATTAAAAGGATCAGTAAGTTTTTAATCATATGATTGTCGTCCGTATTTGTTTATATCATTCAGCTAATAGTCGAGCGCCGGCTGTATCGCCACAAACCACCGTGAAAAACACCCAAATTAACACCAATTTCAGTTCAGGCTACTCCTATAGAACTGAATCCCAACTGAACAGCGTTCATGTAGAGTACCGAAAAAACCATCGCTGTCGAATGGTAGTGGCCTGCTAACCGTCAACATAGGCATAAACTGGGGTCGGATCGAGTATTTTCTAATCAACGAAAAGTCCGGCACTATTCGTAGATGAGAAGAATTCTTTACTCCGACCCCAGTTTTTAGCGGCCTCCTCCAAATGGACGGGGTTGTTTTTTGTACAGTTGCAGTAGATTTGTCATCATAGGTTAACAAGGCGTAACCATAATAATCAGCGCTGCGCTAACCTGCCTGCAAGCGCCCGGTTTGCGACCATTCCATGACTATCGCCTACGACGGATCGACCCATGACAAAAATATTGCCTTTCATCACCGCACTCGCCGCCTGTACGTTTCTTTTGTCCGGCTGCAAAGATTCCAACAGCTCGCGCTCCAGTTCGGCCGCGTCACCGGAACAGAATGTGCCACTGTGCGACGGCGATGCGATTACCCCTGAGCGACTGTTCCTGCAGCAACTGGGCAGCGACCGGGTGATCATCAAATGGCGCGGCAATCGCGACGACGACACGCAGGAAGCCACCAGCGTCTGCATTGGCACCAATCCAAACGGCCTGCCGGCCACAAGTGAAACGGCAGCCGTAGTTACCGAAACCGGTCACAGTGAAGCGGTGATTACAGGTCTGGTGCCGGATACCACCTATTACTACTCCGTGGGTGGCGCTGGTGTCGCCGACCCCAAGCACACCTTCCGCACCGCCCCCGTGAAGGGCGCCTTGCCAGCCGATGGCAATATCCGCGTGTGGATTGTGGGCGATGCCGGTACGGCCAGCTCGCCCTTGCTTGATCGCGGCGACAATGCTGGCGGACAGGCGGCGGTACGCGACGGTTATCACACATGGGTTGCCGCCAATGGCGGCGAGCCAGCCGACCTGTTTCTGATGCTGGGCGACAATGCCTACCTCGACGGCACTGACGAACAGCATCAGATCTCGGTATTTGATATGTACACCGATACACTGGCCAGCGTTGGCCTGTGGCCTACGATCGGGAATCATGAGATGGGTAGTTTCGGATTATCACAATCGCCACTGGTTGAGCTCTACACACCGGTAACTGGCGTCGCAGATTTGCCACCCGACTCACCCGTACCCTACTTCAACATTCACACCTTGCCGACCCAGGGTGAAACCGGTGGTGTGCCCAGTGGCACCGAGCAGTACTACTCATTCGACTACGGCAATGTGCACGTCATCAGCCTGGATTCGCAGGTGTCGGCCCGCAGCGAAGCAAATCGCACCGCCATGCTCGAATGGGTAACAGCAGATCTGCAGAGCAGTACTGCCGACTGGACCATTGTGATCTTCCACCACCCACCCTATACCAAAGGCAGCCATGATTCAGACGTCGATGCCGGCGGTGTGGATCAACCGATCTTTGACATGCGGGAACAGTTCAACCCCGTGTTTGAAGCGCACGGGGTGGACCTAGTCTACGGTGGCCACAGCCATTCCTACGAGCGATCTTACTACCTCAGTGGCCATACCGGGCTGTCTGACACCTTTGATCCGGCGATTCACACTGAACTCAACAGTGCCGGCGACCCGGCCAGCGGTCAGGGCGCTGAAGCCTATACGCAGATCACCAAAAGCGGAGCCGACGACAAAGTGGTTTACACCGTTGCTGGTAGCTCCGGGCAGGCCACGGGTATGACTGACCCCGCGGGACACCCCGCACACTTTTTCAGCACCGGTGCTGATCTGGGTTCAGTCGTCGTCGACGTTGACACCACCACACTGACCGCGCGCTTTATCAACGACAAAGGTGAAGTGCTCGACCACTTCATCATCACTCGATAGGGCCGCACCATGACTCGCACACTGACCACCGCGCTGTGCTTGGTATTAAGCATTGCGCCTAGCATGCTGGTTAACGCCGGCCCGTCCGAGGGTCGGATGTTGGGCTTCCTGCACGCGATGACCGACGCCGACCCTGAAAATCCCGTTCTTTACATACGGCGCGCGCACATTTATGCCGAGCTGGCACACTGGGACGAAGCCTTTGCGGATCTCGACAAGGCTGCCAAATTCGGTGAGCCGCTGTCCGCCGCCCTGATCAAGGGTGAATTTTTCAGTCGCATGGGTGAATGGGAAAAGGCGCGCGAGCAGTTCGACTGGGTCATCAGTCGGGAGCCGGATCACTTTCGCGCCCTGCACGGGCGTGCCGAGGCGCAGGCCGCTCTGAAACAGCAGCGTGCGGCGCTGGCAGACTATCTGCACGTGTTTTCGCTTAAACCAGACGCTCCCAGCGGAGACTACCGCAAAGCGGCGAAACTGATGCTGGCATTGCACGGTGCCGACAAAGCCCTGCAACTGCTGGACAACCGTATGGCCGTCACCGGCCCCATTCCGCAACTGCAAAACATGGCGATAGATATCGACGCCGGACGCGGCAACGCAACAGGCGCCATCAAACGCATGTCACGTCTCAGCGAGCCGGAGCGCAGCTCGCCCTTCTGGCACAAACGTATGGCTACGCTCCAGCTGCAAGCAAAGAATCGGGAAGCCGCGAAATATCACCTAGGAGTAGCCGAGCAGTTGCTTGCCGGGCATCGGCGTACGCAGGTCACACAAGCCCTGCTTCGCGACGTAGAAGCGTTAAAAGCCCAGCTCTAAAAACCGGGGTCGGATCGAGTAAAAAATATTCGACCCGACCCCGGTTTTTCAGGCCGCTTCCAAGTGACTGGTATCTTCGCCACCGAAAGCCTCGAGCAGTGCGGGAATGAAGCTGGCCAGTTCGGCGTTCATGATGGAGAAATCCACGTCGAACTGCTCTGCCGCGCTGTCCGTGTGCACGTCTTCAGCGCGCTCCATGATCAGGTCACTAAAGCGAAGACGCTTGACGACCAATTGGTCATCAACCATAAATTCCAACCCGCCCGACCAGCTCAGCGCCAGCTTTTTCACCAGCATGCCGCTGTCGATATGATTGAGAATTTCCTTCGACGTAAGCTCCTGATTTTTACAGCGTATAACCGCCGCTTCGTCAGCAGAGTCAATCAGCTCGCATTCGCCGCCCAGTTCAAAACCGCTGGGTGGCGCAACTTTCAGCCACTCCGTCATGGTGTGATAAGCGGTATTTTTGGCTGCTAACGGAATCACCGGCATTGAACCAAGCGATTCCCGCAGCAACACGATCATCTCTTCGGCCCGGTTATGGCTGCCACAGTCCACCACCAACCACCCATTCTTGGGGTCGATGTAGGCGAACTGCCTGCGTGACTTCACGAAGGCCCGGGGCAACATATCAAATACCAGTTCTTCTTTTATATCCAGGCGCTCTTTGCGACTGGGCACACGATCCTCATCTTCGCGAATCGTCAGCACCTTTTCCTCCAGGGCGTCCTTGATCACTGAAGCCGGCAATACTTTATCCTGCCGCTGGCTGCACACCATGATGCAACCGTTATTGGTGTGCACCAACTCACTGCCCTGCTGACCCAACGGCTTTACCCAACCCAGCGTCGACATATCCTGGCCGCCGCACGGTTTAAAAGCATGCTCATGGAGTTTCTCCTCCACCTGCTCCGGCGATAGAGTAAAGGGCTTGGTGAAGCGATAGATCAGTAGATTTTTAAACCACATAAACGAAAAACCATTGTATTAGAGAAAGGAAAGCGAAGGACGGCATTGTAGACGCTACCGCCATCGCTGTTCAGACTTGACTGCACGAAACTGGCAATGACTGCACAAAATGCCCCCAGCGAGTGCGGGGGCATGCGCGCTGCTAGCCAGCGATGAGACGCGGCTATTCCAGACCCATCATGGCCTGGTATTCGGTGAACTCTTCCACGCCGGCCAGCCCCCATTCGCGACCGATACCAGATTGTTTGAAACCACCAAAAGGTGCCTGTATATCCGTCCCAGCGCCATTGAGATGCACCTGCCCTGCGCGCAGCTGGCGTCCGACCGCTTGCGCGCGCTCGACACTCCCGGCATACACATAGCCCGACAATCCATAGACTGTATCGTTGGCAATCTTTATCGCCTCGGCTTCGTCGCTATAGGGTATCAGTGTTAGCACCGGGCCAAAGATTTCCTCGCGCGCAATACGGCTGTCGTTAGAATCTACCGAAAAGATCGTAGGCTTGACGAAATAACCCGTATCGCAACCATCGGGGCGACCCTCACCACCCACAAGAAGTTTAGCGCCGTCGGCAATACCCGCACCGATAAGCTTCTGAACTCGCTCAAACTGGCGGCCGTTCGCTACCGGCCCGGTGGTGGTGCTCGCATCCTGCGGATCACCTACGGTCAAATCGTCCAGCGCCCCTACCGCCAGTGCCTCGACTTCTGCCAGACGCGACGCAGGCACCAGCATACGAGACGGTGCATTGCAGCTTTGGCCGCTGTTATTCATCAGGTGCAGAACGCCTTTTTTCACGGCCTTTTCAAATGGGGCGTCCTCGAGCAGGATATTGGGCGATTTGCCCCCCAACTCCAGGGATACCCGCTTGATACCGTCCGCCGCACAACGGGCGACCGACGCGCCAGCCGCCGTAGACCCTGTCAGCGACACCAGATCCACCAGAGGGTGAGACGACATATGCGGTCCCACTTCCGGGCCACTGGCCCAGATCAGGTTAAACACGCCGGCTGGCACACCGGCAGCGTCCATAATTTCGGCGATAATCTGCGCCGAAAGCGCTGCATATTCAGACGGTTTAAGCACCACGGTACAGCCCGAGAGGAAGGCCGGCGCCAGCTTGCAGGCAATCTGATTAAGTGGCCAGTTCCAGGGCGTAATCAGCGCACATACGCCGGCCGGTTCGCGGGAAATCAAAGTGCTGCCTTTGCGGGTCTGCCATTCAATCTGATCTGCCAGTGCAATCGCTGTTTTGAAATGCCCAAGACCCAACGGCACGTGTGCACTATTAGCCAAGCGCTGGGGGGCACCCATCTCTGAGCTTACCGCCAGTGCCAGATCGTCCATCCGCTTTTCGTATTCGCTTACCACAGCACCCAGCAGATCAACTCGCTCTTGCAGTGAAGTTCGACTAAATGAACTAAATGCCTTGCTCGCCGCACTGACGGCGCTGTCTACGTCGGCTTTGCCGCCAAACTGAAGCTGGCCGATGACAGCTTCCGTGGCCGGATTAACAATATCGTGTCTGGCGCCGGGCTGGAGAGATTCAACCCACTGGCCATCAATGTAATGCTGACTGATTTTCTTCACACGGTGCTCCTTTTGCTGGTACGCCTGGTGCAGGTTTATTGTTATGTCAAAGAGTGGTGCCGTATGCGTTTGGCCGATGACGACAGCCACCACATCAATTACTAAGCAGCCCACAATAGCAGACATCCCCGGGGCATCCCATTACCCTTTACCCGTCAAACACTACTCATCAAACTCACAGGACACCTGGCACGTTTGATGGGTAATTTTCTGGGACACCAAGACCTGAAGTCTGGGCCAAAGTGCGCTAACCTTGAGGGCTATTTAATGAACACCCGGGGATACCCATGTCACAACTGAAACTTGTCAAAGGCCTGCTGGTCGTCTTACTGATATTGACAGGAACGGCAGCGCAAGCGCAGATCACTACCCGCATCCAAGGTTCCGATATTGGCCTTGGGGCCGAAATCGGCTATCGCTGGGAGGAGCCCTGGGGCATCCGCGCCGGTTACTTGGTAGGCGATTTTGATGTCGAATTTGATGCACAAGACAACAACGGGGTAGAGGGCGACGAACTACAGTACGACAGTGATATCGACCTCAAAAATGCCTACTTCCTGGCAGACTGGCACCCCTGGAATGGAATATTCCGCGTCTCCGGCGGCACCTTTTTCAATAACAGTGGCGCAACTGTCGTCACCAGCTGTAACGCCACCTTCATCATTCAGCAATTCGCCACCTGCGAATTCGGTAACAGCGTCTACTCACCCGCCATCCTCGGTGAGGTAACCACGAAAGTCGATTTCGAGGAAATTGCCCCCTATTTCGGCTTAGGCTGGGGGCATCGCGCTACATCCGGATTTGCGGTCAATGCCGATATCGGTGTTATCTATGTGGGACCAGCCAGCGTCGACATGCGCTCCAGTGGCTCATGCAATGACGACGCCCAGTGTCGCGAGCAGATTAAGCAGGAAGAAAAGGAAATTGAAAAAGAGCTCGACAAGTACCGCTGGCTCCCGTTTGTGGCCTTAGGCGTGAGTTACCAGTTCTAATAACTGCTCGCCAGTAACCAACCACCGGCTGGGAGGCGCGCAACCGCAATGCTCATTGCTGACCATCGCTTGCGCTCGCCAGCCCCGCCGCTTGGCGAAAGCTGCTGGGCGACTGGCCGGTCCAGCCTTTAAAGGCTTTGGCAAAATTACTCGCGTCGCTATAACCAAGCCGGTCGGCGATCTGGTCGACGGTCAACTGCCCCTCCATCAGCCAGGCTGATGCCTGCCGCAAGCGTTGATCATCCTTAAGCTGTTGATAGCTAGCACCCTCTGCCTTCAGGCGACGCTTCAGCGTTGCCATAGACATATTCAACCGCGCTGCAATCTCCTCCAGTGGCGGCAAACTACCCTCCAGTTGCTGTAACTGACGGCTCACCCGCTCGGCCACGGTTTGCTGTTCCCGCTGCCTGCGCAGATCGCTTTCACAGCGCGCCTCTGCCAGACGCGCCAGGTCTTCGTCGCGAGCGGGAATCTGCGCATCCATAATGCTGCGCGGCCAACTCAAACTGTAGTGTTCACTGTTGAAGACCACCTGCGACCCGGCGGGTAGAGGCGGCATCGGCGTCGACGGCGGCGCACCGGTCAGGGTGATACAGCTAGGGATATTACTGGCACTTCGCCCGAGAATCTGGCGGCACAGGGTTTCCAGACAAACCAGAAAATTCAGGCTCACATAGCGCACGGTGTCGCTGTCGCTGATTCTCGGCACCAGAAACAATTCGGCGCGCTGCGGATGCTCGCCGCGCTGCAGATCGAACAGCTCAATGCGGGTAGTCACGTAGCGATACAGCTTCTCAGCGGCTTCCAGCAGGGTATGACTGTGTTGCGCAGCGTATCCCACGTAACCGTGCTTAGACATTGTCATGCGGCGCCCGCCCTCCAGCGCCGTCCAGAAATTGCCGTCGTGAGCACAAAAGTTGTCCATCGCCGTAAGAAAAGATTCATGGCCGATGGTGGCTTCCTGTTGCAGCAAAATGCCCGCTTCCAGCCCACTCCCCGCCAGCAGATCCGCCACACTCATACCGCGCTCAAACGCCTGTTCGCTAAGGGAGATAAGGTAATCACTGGAAATACCGTAAGCCCCCTTTCCTACCCTGTCGGCATTCATACCCCTGCTCACTCCCTGATGTGTGCTGATCTCAAAGCACCGGTTATTGCGACAAAATAACCTGCCGCCATGGTATTAGCCATGGCATATTTTCATCATCGAATGAACAACGCTTGATAATTGCCGACAGCCCAAGCGACGACAGGAGCAACACCATGGACAACGCCATCACCGTACGTCGAATGAATTTCGCCATACAGCCTGAAATGGAAAAGTACTGGTTCAACGGCAACCCGCTGATATCTGCTTTCTTTTATGCGCTTTCGGCCACTTTTCCAGACGGCGAGCGGTTCTTTATCGATACAGTACGCCACTATCGCAACGATATTGAAGACCCGAAGTTGCAGCAGGAAATACGCGCGTTTATCGGCCAGGAAGCACACCATGGCAAAGCCCACGAAGACTTTAACAATGCACTGGAGGCAAAAGGCTTTCCAGTAAACACAGTAGCGGCAAAAGCTAAAGCCCTGCTCGACCTGGCACGGCAGCGCTTAAAACCTCAGCGTCAGCTCGCCATAACCGTGGCGCTGGAGCATGTCACTGCCACGATGGCTGAACACGCACTGCGGCACCCAGAACTGTTAGAGCAAATGGATCCCACTTTCCGCAAAATGATTATCTGGCATGCGGTTGAAGAAATTGAACACAAAGCCGTGGCGTTTGATGTATTCCGGCACTGCGTGGATGACGAGTTTCTCAGACGGCGAGTGATGTTTATGTCATTGATCTTGTTCTTTGGCCGGATCATGTACTTTCAAAAGCTGCTGCTGCGTGCCGACAACCGTCGCGCAAACCTGAGGGAATGGTGGGGCGCCATGAAGTTTTTCTGGGGCAAAGGCGGCTTAATGCGTGAGTCTCTCATCCATTTCGCCAAAGCCTTCAAACGCGGATTTCATCCGCAGGATATTGACCAGACCGCACTGATCAAAGATTGGCAGAAACGGTACCCAGAGGTCGCCGGCCTGCAACTAACCTGAGCACGCCCCCAGTCCGTTTAACGGGCATAACAGCGCAGCGCCAGGCTCGCACCACTTGCACTTACCGGGTCGAGTTCGCTAGTCTCCTCCAACACTACCGTGAAGAGGAAGCACCATGTTCAGCCACGTTATGCTAGGCGCCAACGACCTTGAAGCCTCGCGCAAATTCTATGACGCTACGCTTGCAACCCTGGGTTACAAGCCGGGCATTAAGGATGAGCGCGGGCGTTACTTTTATTTCTCCGACAACGGCATATTCATTCTGACGACGCCGATCAATGGTGAGCCTGCAAGCGCAGGAAACGGCTCCACCATCGGCTTTGCCGCTGCGACGCCCGAGCAGGCAAACGCCTGGCACGAAGCCGGCGTGGCCAATGGCGGCACCGCCATTGAAGACCCGCCCGGAGTACGCGAAGGCGGCGGCATGAAACTGTACCTGGCCTATCTGCGCGACCCATCAGGCAATAAAATCTGCGCCTTGCATCGCGTGGCCGCGTGACCGCATACAGCGCCTAAAGGGGAGGCAAAACCTCCCCTTTTTATTACCACTATTTTTTTATTGTCAGCGTTGACATTCAGCCCTATTATGCGCCACCGATGGCACTCCGCCATCGCCTACCGGGGGGTGGCGCCATGCCGTTTTCCAATGCACGACTCAGCGTTCTCAACCTCGGCGACCAATTTCGCATCGCTGATCTTGAAGCTGACATTCTCGATTACTACCAGGCAAAACGTTTCCGCGACGCCTATCAGATTCCCGGGAAATCCGGCGAAGTCTGGGTGTTCACATACGGTGTTGCCGTGTTCTGGGGCTGCGAAGACGATGAGCAGCAAGACATCCTGAAACGGATCACGCCGCATCTGGAAGATCAGGCATCAAAGCGCACCTTTGATCACTTTACCTTCAGCCTCAATGCCGGCGAGAACAGCATCCATGCCGACAAGTTTGCGCTGGCCGGTGACGACCCCATGCAGCGACTGGCGGTCTCTCATGCATTGGCCCAGTCCATTCAGCTGAATGTGTTCGAAACCATGGCCGAAGACAATATCCGTTCAACCGCGGATATTCCACGATCACTGGCGAAAACAGGACGGATAAAGCTTGGTCGAAAAGCCATTGCCAAAATTCGAGGACACTTGTTTTCAAGCAAGAGCGACATCATCCTGCACTACGGCCTGCTGGACACGCCTGAGTTCTTCTGGGAATACCCCTCGCTGGAAAGTTTGTACAACCAGTCGGCACGCTATCTCGACATTCGCCCCCGGGTGGAAGTTCTATCGCAAAAGCTGGAAACCATTCATGAGTTGCTTGAAATGCTGGCTGATGAGCAAAATCATCGCCACAGCGCCTTTCTAGAATGGATCATAATTCTTCTGATCGGCTTTGAAATTGTCATGATGGCGTTTCACTAACGCTGTAAATCACCGGACGCCGGAACCACCGGCGCTCCGGAAATTCGCCACGACATAACTTGCAACAGAACAGACCGGGAGCGGCTAGCGACGGGGGCCGCGCATTTTAGGACGCTCTGCGGTGTTCTTTTGCGCGGGTTCCGGCATTACCATTTCACGACGGCGCTCCGCCTCAATGGCTTCTTCCGCAAAACGACCGACGCCGATGTGTTCTTCCAACGCCTTCTCCTCGCGCTCCACAGCCTGAATATACTGTCCGCTGTAGCCACCATCGGGACTAACAATATAAGGAGTGATCAGAACTACCGTTTCCGTTCGCAGGCCAGATTTCTCGCGGCTGGCAAACAGTCGACCGATCAGAGGAATATCTTTCAGAAAAGGGACACCACTGGCAGTTTCACTGACAGTATTTTTCAGCAGGCCACCAATAAACACGGTCTGCTTGTCATTTGTAATCAAGTTTGTAGCCACTTCCGTTGTATTCTTGGAAGGAATACCGTCGTTGATACTGCCAGTACTGATCTGGGGATAAATATCGAGCATCACCCGGTTGTCAGCATCGATTGACGGGGTAACACGCAAGATGACCCCCGACTCAAGAAACTCGATGCTCTCGGTCGTCACCTGATTGATGGTCGTTGTCACACGGTATCCAATTCTCTCGCCCACAACAACGGACGCTTCCTTGTTCTCCAGAGCCAGCAGTTTTGGTGTCGAAATCGTCCGCAATCGGCCATCGGTCTGCAACGCATCGATTAACAACTCGATGTTGTCATTTACCACGTTAACAAAAAGACCCGGTGCTCCCGGCGCAGCCAAACCCTGCACACCAAACTGCTTTACTTCTCCCGGATCAACGGAAAAAAGCTTCGTCCAGTTAATACCGTGAGCCAGACTGTCGTTGAGTGTAATTTCAAAGATTTTGGCTTCAATCAAGATTTGACGCGGCGGTGAATCAATCGCCTTCAGGATACGATGAATCTTAGCCAGAAAATCCGGTTTGTCTTCAATGACAAGGACTCTCTCCTGCGCCGCCAATGTAACTTTGCCGTACAGCGATATATAGTTCTTGGCGATATCCAGCAAGGCCTGTGGCTCTGCATAACGAATCGGAAATGCCTTGAGACTGGTTAAACCTCCGGTGGCATTCACGCCAACATTTTTCTTATCAATAATGTAATAGGTTCGACCGCGCTTTTCGGCGGCAAAACCCGCCATCTCCGCCAGCGCACCGACGGCTTCATCCATAGTCACATCGTAAAGGTTAAACGAAATATCCCCTTTGACATCCTTTTCTAGCAGAATGCTGACGCGTCCCTTTTGTGCCAGCATCGCCATAACATCGCGCACTGGCGTGTCATTAGCGCTCATGGAAAAGCGCTCTTCTGCAATCACTGGGAATGCCAACCCGCTAACAAGTAGCAGGGTAGCGATCATATGGCAGACAGCCGTCCGTAAACGCTGTACTCGCTTCATTTGCGTACACCCCCTGCGTCTTCTGACGTGTATACCCTGACACGATATTCACGCTCATTTTTCGTAAACAAAACAGCACCGTCCTCGATTGCCGCCACTTTATAAGATTCAACGACATCGCCCGGCATGACAATTTTGCCGTTAACGTTGGCGGCGCGATACTCGCCGGATAGCATGACCGCTCTGACCACAGGTAGCTTTGCAGTACTGACAACGCCATCGCGGCTATCGGCGGTTAATGCCGGCGGCTTGAAGGGATCGTTGCGAAGCTGCAGGGTTTCTGTTGCCCAAACACTCTGAGCCGCAACAAACCATACGAGCAAACACGTTCGGTAGGGGGCGAAGGCTATCATTGGGCCACCCTATAGTTAGCCATGCGTAACGTCATTATCAGATTAGGATCAGTCGCTGCACGACCACTGGAAGCGACTTCAAAGTGATCAACTACGATAAATCCAAGCTGCTGATTGACCGCCTGAAGCCAGGAAAACAGACTGAAGTAATCCCCTCGCAGGGAAACCTCAAAAGGAATTTCATCAAAGATTGTAATTCGTTTGGTCGGCATGGGTTTTACGCCCTCGAGCGTCACCCCATACTGCCAAGAGATATTCTGCAACGCGCCAACAATATGGCTTTCAATCTTGTCTGCCGATACAGCACCTGCTGTACCAAAAAGTTGTGCTTCAAGGTCAGCCATCGTCACGTAGCGACTCTGGATTTGTGTTTCCAGATCCGGCCCATAGGCAATAGCCTGGTTTAGACTTGCGTTGCTGCGAGCCAGCGCGTTATAGGCCGTTATCTGAGGTTTAATCACATACACCACCAGCGCTGTGACCATAAGCAGCAACAGGCCGCTCAACAGCAACCTGAGTGATCGCGGCTCAACATGCTCAGACCAGTTGATGGTAGCCATCAGCGACGCCTCCCGGGATTAACCAGAATGGCCAACTCAAACTCAACAAGATCATTGCCACCAACAACCCGGCGCCCGGAACGGATAATCTTTACAGACCGCACCTCTTCCTGTTTCAGCAACTCGCCGACAAACGCCGATAATTTTGCGTAGTTTCGCGCATACCCCAGCACCTCGAGGTGGGTTTCAATTTGCCAGGCTTTTTCCGTGTCTGATTCATTTTGTTTCGGCAGCACAATAAAGTAGCCATTTGAGGTTGCAGCATCTTTTTTATCCACCATGCTGCCCGCCCGGCCAAAGCTCAACCGGGCGAACCATACTTCGCTGTTATCAAGCGCCCGATCAATCGCAACCAGAAGCCGTGGTGCTGTTTGGCCACCGCGAAATCCGGAGAGCACAGATAGCTGCTCACTCATCGATTTGATTTGCTCATCGAGGGTTTGGAGTTGCGCACTTTTCTGATCGATCAGCAATTGCTGACCACTGAGCTTTTCCGCATCTGTTTGGGCAGACTGCATAAGAATTTTCAAAACCGCACTGACCAACGCAACAATAAGAATTACTATGACGGCCGCCAACGAAAAGGCCCGCAGATCGGCAAGAATCTGCCTGTTTTTGCGATAGTCATCAGGAATGAGATCAATATCATTCATGTGACATGCCTCTCAGTGCCAGACCACAGCTCAATGGCAAGCATTGCTGCGCTAACTCAGGCGGAACGCCTAGGAATTCACCTAGCGGTTGATACGTGGATACGGGCGATAGTACCTGTACAGGCAAATGCACAATGTCTTGCAACACTTTCTTTGCCACAGGCCATTGCCCAGCAGCCCCGAGGAGGAACACCTCCCGGATAGGCTCGCCCCGGGTTTGAGAAGCGGTATACAGCGTTGCTTTTTCTATTTCCTGCGAGAGCTTCAAAAATAGCGGCTTGAGTATCTGACCAACGGTCTCGGGCAACCCTGTGGCATAAGACGCTTCATTGTCTGTCGATGGGGTAAGCTGTTGCCCAAGCATTCTGCGCGCAAATGCCTCTTCCATATCGAGGGAGCGGCAGAGCTGCTGCACCATGTCGCGCTCCCCGAGCATAACCTCGCGATCAAGTATCAGCCGCCGGCCAGAGAAAACTGCGAGGGAGCTTTTATAGCGCCCCAGAGAAATGGCAATACTGTTGTGGTGATTGTCTGGCGCTGCCACCGACGCCAGCAGCCGGTTTATGGCCACGGGCGCAATTTCAAGCGCATCGACACACAGCCCGGCCCTGCGAAAATGCTCGAGAAAATCAATAACAACAGAGCGCTCGGCAACGGCAACCAGCGCTAATTGCTCGTCACCGGCCGATTGTGAGCGAATAGGCAGATAATCCAAAACGAAGTTTTCAAGGGGGCCCTCGAGTCGCCCCTTCACCTGCTGCAATATGGCGTCGCCAACTGAGCTAGCGCCTGCCGCCTTATAGTTAATATAGAGCAGCCGAAAATGCTCCGGCGGCAAACAACTCACTATCTTACGACCGACAAACCCGTGTTTGAGCTCTGGAGCCAACATCTGCTTTAGCAGCGCTGGTTGCTCAAGCAAATCCTCGATGTGGCGCTCAACTTCTATAAGGGCCGCAGCGGACACCACCGGCCTTGGGCCGTCGATACGGAGCTGAACAAGGTTGATCGCGCCTTCGAGTATTGAGAACCCGATCGCACTGTGGCGCGACGCCCCCGAACGTATGGGCCAGCGGGAGCGCCAGCTCAACAGCCGCCCCCACAGTGAATAAGCGCCCACTCACCCTTATCTGGACGAAGTTTTTTCATTGCCCCCTACCCTTTTATTGTTTGCTGCTCGGCAGACCCGTTCCTACAGCTTGGCACACCTCAGGTCTCCCAGTATAGTACAGTAGACTTACCGAAGCCGGATACCGAAAACGCTGCCAGCGCAAGCATTGTGCAGCACTACCCCGGAGCAACGCATCCAGTGACTACCGAGCGACGATATTGCTCTATCGCCATTACGCTCCCGGCACGCGAACACAACCACCATAAGAGCGAATTACCGCAGCGGGGATTCACACTGGTTGAAATGCTGGTAGTCGTCGGCCTGATAGCTATATTTTCCGTCTTTTTACTATCCGGTCAGCCCAGCGTTACCGAAGTTCGACTCAATAATGCGGTTAAGGAAGTCGCCAGCAGCCTTAAGCTGGCGCGTAGTGAAGCAATGCGAACAGGAGTTCCTCACGGCATTCGCGCCAGCGCCTCAACTCAGCGAGTTCAGGCTTACCAACTAACGCCGGGGGTCACACCTGTGCGCACTTTCAGTGTCAGGCATCCTCATGACCGCCAGCTGCTCGATATTAAACTTAATTCTGATGCTCAATACAGCGGTGTCGTGCTGAGCAGTGTTAGCCTGACTTATGGAACCGGCTGGAATAAGGATGAAGTAGATTTTAGCCCCGGAGGCGCACCTTATTTTGACGCGGGCATAGATCAATACCCCCTGCTTACTGGAACTATCACGCTAAGTGCTGACGACCAAACTAAAACGATCACTGTCGAACCGCAGACTGGTCGCATCCTGGTGGCCCCCTGATGCTGCTCGGTGTAAGTCGCGCGAGCCATCTTCGAGGGATGACGTACCCTGAGGTATTAGCGGCCGTATTGATGCTCGCCATCCTGCTCATTCCCGCGATGGATGCATTACGCACAGCGCTTTCATCGAGCAAAAACCACGAGCAGCTACTACTGCAGCACTACGCCCTTCGCAGCAAAATAGAGAACCTGCTCGCCCGCTCCTTTGGGGAACTCGAAATCAACGCAAACGGCGAGGCAATACCCTCTAGTTTGAGCGACAACTACCTGATGGCAAACGGCACAACCGTGGAACGAGAAGTGTTTATCGCCGCGCACGATATAGACAATGCCGACGCCGACAACAACCCGCGCACCGGCACCGATGACGGGGCTCTGTGGCTGCGGGTCAGCATCCCCAACAGCAACCACAGTATAGAATGGGTGGTGAGCGAATGAAGCCCATCGCCAAGCCCAGTCAGGGCTTAACACTGGTCGAAATGCTGTTCTCGATCGCGATTACGGCCGCGCTAGTGGTCAGTCTGGCCGGCATCGTCAATACAGCACTGCAATCACGGAGTCTGGTTGAAAAACGCATGGAGCTGCTGCTGGACGCGCAATTTGCGATGGAGCGTATGGCGAGCATGGTTCGCACATCCAGCAAACTACTCCTCCCCCTGGCCGACAACCCCGGCACCACGTGGCGCGAGCATGTGCGGGAACAGAGCATCCCCGCTGCCGCGCCCGAACCCGGCAGCACCTTCGCCACGGCCGTTTTGGCCATTACACTGAGCTACCACATCGATGCCGACGGCGATGGCTGGTCTGACGCCAATGATGACAAAGACTTTTATGACTTTAACGGCAACCTGCTGCGCGATGCCGGCGAGCCCGAGCGCTTCGACGAAGATTTAAGCGTCGACAATCACGAGGACAATGCCGCAGGCATCGTCGGCATAGATGATAACGGCGATGGTGGCGTCGACAACTCCTGGGGCGGAAAGTGGGACAACGACGAAGACGTCGCCGAAGGTGAAGATCCCATCGACGGCATCGACAACGATAACGACGGCAGTATCGACGAAGATCCCCCGGGCGATATGAACGGCGACGGCGAGGCCGGCAACCCGGACAGCTGCATCCTGTTAATCTGCCTGGGCAATAACTGGCAGGATGACGACCGCGACGGCGCCATCAACGAAGACCGCCTTAACGTGGTCGCTTACTATCTTCTGGGTAATCAGCTTGTCGAGCGCCTACCGGACTTTACCGGATTGAATCCATCCGGAGCAGACTACACCGTATCCACCCTTGCCGAGGACGTTACGTTTTTTCGGGTAGAACGCCTGCACTCAAACCTGGTCGACCTGACGCTGGAGCTGCAGCGCAATGGCGAAAGCGTTCGGCTGCACAACCAATTGCGCATCGGGAGTAAGCAATGAAAGCCGTACCCAGAAGTCGGGGCTTTGTGCTGATGATGGTGGTGGTCGCCTTATTTTTGTTGGCGGCCATTGCACTGATGTTAGCGCGCGAATCCAGTGTCGCCATAGACCTGAATCGCTCCATACAACAGCAAGACGTCGCCGGCTACGCCGCAGAAAGCGGCCTGCAACACGCCCAATGGGCCGCCAACGCAACAAATTGCGGCACTTACACCAGCATTGCAACAACGCCCGTGGGCACGGCCAACTCAGCCACCTACAGCGCCAGCTATAGTGCTTTAACGGGTTCCCCCGTGGAAGTGACGGCCACCGGCAGTAGCACCGCCGGAGCCAGCGCCACAAAGCGACGCCTCATAAAGAGCTACAGTGCGCCAATACAAAACACTCTCGTAGCCTCTCAGGATTCCTTTATAGAGCAGAAGGCACAAACCCAGAACTTTGGCGCGAACCCTGACATGAAAGTCAGCTCTGTGCCCGCCGAGCTTGGGTACGGCGTGCTCGAGCTAGCAGTGCCCACCGCAAGCAGCCGCCAGCGCTTGATAAGCGCGCACCTTACGCTCCACCAGGAGGGCGGCGATATTGACCCGAGCCCCGTAACAGCGAGCGTATACCCCATCACAAGCGCATGGACGGAAAACGCCGTAAACTGGGTCAACGCCTCATCGGGAGTCGCATGGACTACCAGTGGCGGCGACATCGCCCCAAACCCGCAACTGTCGCTACCCTTTGACGCCACAGTGGCTGGCACGGTCGAATGGGACATCACCGAGCTGGCAAAAACGTGGCTGCAAGGCAATCCCAATAACGGTGTGCTTGTAAAACTCGCTACCGGCAATCGCAGGGTAACCTTCAACAGCAGCGACCACCCTGATTCCACCGTGCATCCGCAACTGACACTGCAGATGAGCTGCGAATGTGGCTATAGTTGCGCGCTCGCCGAACAAGGGTGCTCAGCCGACTACATACCAAAGGATACACGCCTTACATTTAACGCTGGCGCTATCGGAGATAAAAAACTGACAGGCGCTACCTTCGTGCCCGCCGGCGCCCTATTCGGCGGGCTTACCATGCCGCCGGGCGGCGCCATCGTTTATATCTCCGAAGCAACGAAATCTCTCACCGCCTTTGACAGCAGTGGCGCGCATATCACCACGGTGGGGCCGCTAGCGCTCGAGAGGCCAAGCGCACTCACCTGGGTGGGTAGTGGCCCGCAAGCCCAAAACGTGCTCATCGCGGAGGAAAGCCTTGGAGCCGTATTGGTATACAACCCCAGCGGGGTAAACATTGCCTCTATAAAGGCACCGAGGGGCTTCGCAGTGGTAAGCGGAATATCCCACATTAGCGAGCCCGCATCCGCCGCCTATAAAGACGCCCTACTTCTGGCAGGAGACGCCCCCGTGCTGGGTATATCAATGCCCGCGGTGCACATATACAACCAGAGCCTAAGACGGCTGGAAGCAACTATACCCCTGCCGCTAGGCACCGGCCTTCCCTCCGGCGCGGCCCACCTGCCCGGAACGGACAAGTTTCTCCTCGCCACCCCGGGCAGCAGGCAGGTTCTCATGCTCAATTTCAGCGGCCAGCTGCTCGGCGCCTACAATACCGAAAGCTTTAGCGCTAAAGAGGTCGCCGGCCTGTCCGTCAACACCGAAAACTGCGACCACCT
>NZ_JBVBUV010000039.1:0-35707 GCF_057445395.1 Litorivivens sp. | reverse complement strand
TGAGCGAGGTGATGGAGGGTAACTACTCGATGAAAGTGGAGGCCCTGCCAGATTCACAGGCGGCACCGTAAACGGCGCGAAAATCAAACAGTAAGCTCAGAATTTCACTATTTAGTATTTCATTGGCCATGGGTCTGCTGTATCATGCAGCCCCTCAAATCGGGGCGTAGCGCAGTCTGGTAGCGCACCAAACTGGGGGTGTGGTGGTCGTAGGTTCAAATCCTGCCGTCCCGACCATTTAAACAAAAAAGTCCACTCTATCGAGTGGCCTTTTTTGTTTAAATTGTCCCGTCCTGAAATAGGTTTACACCCATGAGGCCTAGGCTCTACCCCATAAACGGGGGATGGGCATTCATCTCACCCTGTTGATTATCCCGTCCCATCCACAATGGGCCAGCACTCTTAATCTGTAATTTTCAAAGTTTCTAAAACCATACGCTCGCCGTGACATCATTTCCATCTTGTTGTGGAAGCCCTCCGTGATCCCGTTGCTCTTGGTGAAACGCCACATCGCTACGATAGGTTGTAGCCATGACTTTAAGGTTGCCGCCAGCGCCTTTAACGGGCTCGCTGCCAACTGATTAATCAATGCCATGAAGGCCGGCAACTTGGCTTTGGCTCTGCTTCTGGTCAGCGTTTTGAGCAGCATAAAGCGAACCAGGCGCTGCTTGGCCACATACAGCTTCTGCAACACCGGGTAGGCCGACAAATAGTTCATCAAGTTGGCGTGCTGCTCGTCACTCAGCCGCCATTGATGGCGACGCATGAGGCTAATCAGCCCGCGGTTCTTCCTGCCTTCCGGGTCATGCTGTTGCCAGACCTTCAGGAAGTGCTGGTTAATCAGTCGCACCACATGAAAACGGTCGGCCACAATGGTGGCATTGGGGAAGTAACGACGGGCGATGCTGCGGTAGGTCTCCGATAGATCCATCACCACCACCTGAACACGCTCTTTGCCTTCTAAGTGCCGTAAATAGCGGCGCAAACTGGGTTCTGAGCGCCCCAGCTGGACATCAAATATCTTGTGGTTCCTTAGGTCTGCAAAGGTTGTAGCGTAGCCCTTCTTGCGCGTAAAGAAATGCTCATCAATCCCCAGCACCCGAGGGCAGGCGCGGCGGTCACCCTCGGAGCGCTTCTGGCTGACATGATGCTGATACCAGCGCTCAACCGTCGCGGGGCTGATCCGATGGGTCAGCGAAAGCTTGCGCTGTGTAACACCGCCATCGTGGGCCTCAAAAACTTCCAGCCGATACGCTTCCGAGGCTCGATAACGGGGTCTGATGCCGGTAAAGGAATGCCGAAAATAGCGCCGGCAGCCCCGGCAGTGGTACTTAGGCACCCGCAGATGCAGTGTCAGCACCTGATTGCCCTGGCGGGTATGCTTTACGGTACGCCAGTAGGACGCCTTATCCGCAAACCCGGCACTTGGCAGTGCTTGCACGGCGGCCTGAAACTCGGCTTGGCCCACACCTCAATACTCTGTGTGCGCACTACCCGTTCAATCTCAAGGCCGGGTATGCCTATAATCCTTCCTGCGTGGGACATCGGTATTCTCCATCAAACTGTTTCTTCGCAAATTCAGTTTAATGAATGCCGGTGTCCCCCGTTAATGATGAAGAGCCCATTTTTCCCGCTACACAGAAATTACGTTCAAGTCTCAAATTCGATCCTGGGCTTCGCGCCTTTGCTTAGATCCACTTGGGGCTGACAGAGCAATAGCCGCGACGACTCTACCCCCCCACTCTCCATGACCAATGACTTGAAGCTCTCTCCACGCGCCTCGCTGATTACTTTTAACTCCTCCACATAGGCCTCATCGGAAATCCCGCTATCTGCACGCGCTAGATCCGCTACAGTGGCTACAGCACACACCTTTACCTGAGTATCAGGTTTGTCTTTAAGTAGGCGAGTAAACTCGTCGATAAAGGTCTTATGCTCTGGCAGGTTCTCAATCGCACCCGGCGAATAGATCAGATCCTGAAATTTCACCTTAAGCATGTACTCGCCAGCCATCATCACTACCGATAATACGTTTGCATATGGTACGAAGGTTTCCACCAGATAAGACTGCGCCGACGACATGATGGCTTTCTTACTAACCAGCGCAATAAAGCTGGCTGGGCCAAACCCCGGCTTTTCAATATCTCCTGTCAACGGAACCTTGAGTTTAAAGTTCCCTTTATCATCCATTAACATGCCTAACGCCGAGTTCAACGGCATCGCCCCCTGGTCTTTCAGCAAATTGGGCTGCGCGGCATCTTTGGATGACAGTTTCAAGCCGCGAATAGAAAGCTTCGATTCGCCATCAATAATATTGTCGACTATCTCAAGCTTAATCTTGGTATCGAATTGCCCACTTAGCATCTCGAAACCCAATGCTTTTTTCAGATACGGCGATACCTTTGGCAGCGAGTACTCTCGAACATTTGCATTGGCTTGAAAGTTTACTTTCTCTGCAAAGGGCTGCATGGAACCAACGATCTTTGTAGACGCGTACTTATCTGTTTTAACTTGAATATCAAACGTCATCCTTCGATCTGGGTGACGACTATCAAGCTGACTGACCTCGAACTTCGTAAACTCTATTTTTTGCCTAAACACGGGCTTAACACTCGAATCACTAAAGTTAAAATGACTGCCATCCGAAACGGCCAACTGATTTATACTGTAGGTCAACGGTGCATTGCGTTCTTCAACTGGAGAATCAGCAGGCTGTTCCAGTTCCACAGTCTTAATACCTTCGATGGCTCCTGTGTCTTTAGTGGCCGGCTGTTCTAGCGCCACCAAATTTGAGGGCTTCTTATCACTATCCAGATGTACCGAACCATCAAGGCCATCAAATCGCATTGTATCAACAGCCATGTGCCCATCTTTAAAATCCAGCTTAATAACGCTAACTTTATCGATAGCAGCAATCGCTTGCATCGCTTTCTTTTTATCGGCGTCTGAATCGGGCGCGCCCCCCTTCTCAGATACCAATAGTTTATCGACAACCGTCTTCCCAATCGCTACTTCCGGAAAATCTACGAAAGCAAGCTTGCCGTCTGCGATATCGAGGGAAGCATATTGAAGCAACGTATCGCGTCGATTTTCTGACGAGATACGCGTTAATTTACCGCCAACAGAAAATTGCGCATCAACCTCAGGCGCAGAATCCTCTCGAATTTCAAGTCGCCCACTGTTGATGATCGCTGTGAGCTCCTCACTATCCAATGCCACGCCTTTTCCAACAGCAGCAAGATTGGAGAACTGCACCTTCAGTTCCGGTACATCAAGCAAAATAGAAGACTCATCAAAATCGATATGCTGGCGAATATTCACATCAACAGATCCCGACACATCGCTGACGTACTCTCCCAATAGATAGCCGACTCGACTCAACGGATAGTTATTCATACTAAAATCTATTTCGAGCTGGCCGGCACGCGATTTAGCCCCAAGAGACGCGACCATAGATAGCGGCGCGCCGTCAACTACCGCACTAAGCGACACCGTAAAGCTCTGTGAGTGCTGATCTATTGCGACAGCGCTGACGATCAACGACTCAATTGTCAATTGATGTCGAACCCCAATATTGTCAATTGCAATTGAAATATCGTCGAATTCGATTTTTTTCGCTTTAACACGCCAAATGGATTCCTTCGGCAAATCCAGTTTTTCGCTTGCAGCTGCAGCACTATTATCGACAGGAGCGATTTTTATTGAACCATCGAGACTGTCTGCAGCACTTTTCGGGCTTACCTCTAGCATTGCAGCGGCCCGAACACCAGCTGCTGATTCATCGGCCTCAGCCTGCTGCGCAGACATCGAAAAACCAGCCATCGTTATATCGGAAGCCGAGCGAGATGCCAGAAGGGAAAAGCCAGTCACTGAGAAGCCTTCAAACTTCAGTTCTTTCGAAAACAACGAAGACGTGTCGACATCAACAAAGCCGGAGTCTATCCGTGCTAAGTCCTTGCCCGTTTGACTAGCGAGTAATTTTACGTCCTGAATTGATAATTTAAGGATGAAGGGATTTAGCCGCATGACTGAATCGTCACTTAACTGCACATCGTACGGAGAAAGCACGCGGTTGAGTTGCCAGCGAGCGAGCGTCGGGCTAAAAGCCCAGACGGCAAGACATACAGAAAGTAAGATTAAGCCAACAAACAAAACGACCCGCCTCAAGATCACATAGAAACTAGTGCTTCTCGGCAAGGCCTTCGTGGTTGTCATAGCCGTTTCACCCTGTTGGATAAACCATTGCTGTTACTAAATACACGACCTTTCAGCGAAGGATAAAGGTGCCAAAGGATAGCGTTCGAAACCTAGAGTGCCCGAAAACAAGAGTGGTAACGGCAGGTCTTTGAAAACTCCAAAACCTGCATGGTGTCTCCTGGAGCTAGCCTAAAGCGGGCTGTATCCGCGACGGCGCGCACTAGCCTTAGTTACGTTTGCGCAAACCATAGCAACGGCGCCTACAATAGAAGCATAGGACAATATTGGCGCACTGGGCGCCCCTGAGAGGAGCATTCAGGTCTGAGGCCTGAGGTAAGCCCTCCAATACAAACTATAGAAGTCTCAACCAATACAGCCACTTCACGTCACGCACCTAGATTCAGATCAACGCAGCGAAAGTTGATTAACCGATAGATATCAGTGTGTTGAAGGATCTATGTGAATACCTGGCTGACGTTGGCAGGGCGATTCACGGTGTCAGCTGGCAATGAGTAGATAGACCTGCTCCCACTGTCATTGCGTCAGAAAACCACGGCAACAGCACGCATCTCCAACGATTTTCTCACCAACCTGTCCAGCGCCGCTTCAGATCGGGCCTTCCAATCCATCTCGGCAAACTCGTCTGGCCCGCTCTGCTCGGCCTCCATGATAAGGCTACGTATTGCCTGAATATTTGAACGCAGCGTCGGCGGCGTATTGGCCGGCTCTTCGAGCAGCGGCTCGTCGAGAATGCTGCCAATCTCGCCGGGACGGCCTAGCGTAATGGCGTGTACCAGCGCCTGTAATCGGCGGTAGTATTTTTCTGCAACCGATTCACCCGGCAAAGTCGCCGCGCCGTGCGGCTCACCCAAAGTGTCAAATACATAGGCCTTGCCTGAATCCATCGCTGTGTCGCAGTACCAGTGCTGATTGGGGTCGTGAAGAAACAGCCAGATATCGTTGAGTTGCGTTTGAGCATCACGCTCTAAAAAACCATCGGTTGGAAGGGCGTAGCGAACCTGTTGCGTTGCGCTATCCACCGTTCGACGGTCTGCCAGCGCAAGCGGCTGCGTAGACTGCTGCAGGGGAATCCAGAGATTAAGCAGGTGTACGGGGGAAAATCGATTGGCACGCTGCCCCGTCTGGTGGCGAAACAGCCATGGCGCAACTCCCTTCAACATCTGCTTCAGAGGGGTGCCGTAGACATTCTGGTCGCCGTGAACCCTGTCGGCCGCACGGTGGCCGTTATGCTCTGTCATGGTTTCGTCCGGCGCCACATCCAGACCGTTCGGCCCGGCGCTACGCATGATGAATCCCTCAGGCGCTACAAAAAGCACCTTGAGTCGACGACCATCGGTCAGCCGAAAGGTTTGCCCCTGAATATGCCCACGAATGGCTTTAGCTGTAGCGGCGGATAGCTTACCAGCAGCGCGCACAGCGCTCAGTTCAGCCTGCAAGTCAGGCAACCCGGCTAACTCGATCTGTGCAAATCCTACCTCGGACAGGCCCGCGGAGATCGGTTGATCACTTAGGTCAATCGCTTGGCACCAATGCGACTCTGTGCCCTCACCGGGCCTGTCTGCGGCGAAACGGGTTGGAATTCTCAGCCCTGTTTTGGTTGCCGCATCAGAGACCACGTCTTCGCGGCGCGCGAATGCCAATTTTATATGGAGAGGCGCATTTGGCGAGTGCGTAACGGCTTGCTGTGTCATTATTCTTAAGTTGTCTATTTACGGTTCACCCACAATAAACGAGTAGACGAACAAGTCATTAAAAACAGATTACACCACTGCAGATATTGGAAAAGATCATATATTTCAATTCGTTAGATGTCGATCCAAGACAAAGCGCCCAGCACTCCACACCAGCTCACCGCCGGGCTGACAAAATAATACAGGCTTGCCATCAACCCTGACCAATCCGGCCATTGCCAGACTAGTCAAGCATGTTAGGATTCAGCTTAAGGGGCGCGATGCCCCGCCATATTCGAATAATAAAATCCTAGTCTGCGCTCAGATGCGTCCAGTTCTACTGATAATCGCAACTCGCAGACAAGCACTTCAAAGGAGATACCTTTGCCATGGCTGGATTGCGTGTTTCCAGGCTACCTCACGTCGTCGTACTGTGCTTGTGCCTGTCACCTTCTTGCGTATTCGGTGTCGACCTTTTTTCCGGCCTGCTCACTCCCGATACACCCTTTGATATTACTAAAGCTCCAGAAGCGCCAGACTACAGTAAATCCAAAAACTGGGCCGCCCTGCCAAGTAAAGAGGACAACGCCGATATCGTTCCAAAGGGAACGACCGAGCAAGACCTTCAGGCCAGCGCCGCTATCGACGCATTTTATATTCACCCAACCAGCTACCTGCTTGGCGGCAACTGGAACGCCTCTGTCGATGACCTACTTTCGAAGGTAATCACCGACTACGGCATGCTCCCCCAACACGCAGCGGTATACAACGGCGTAGCTCGCGTGTTTGCACCCCGCTATCGACAAGCGTCGCAGGGTGCTCAGGTGAATCCACTAAGCTTAAACGACAGAGAACAGGCTCTCGCGCTCGCGTTCAGTGATGTGCGAAGGGCTTTCGACTATTTTCTCGACCAGTACAACGATGGACGCCCCTTTCTCATCACCAGTCACAGCCAGGGCACCACACATGCCATTCCCCTGCTGCAATACCTTTTTCAGGAAAGACCCAAAGATGCCAGACGACTGGTCGCCGGCTACCTTATCGGCAATACGGTCGACGAAAAGTGGCTATCCCATTTATTACCCGTATGCCAAACCGGGACCGACACCGGTTGCTACTTGAGCTGGAATGCAATCGCCGAGGGTGGCGATGATAGCCACTGGAAAAGCAAGGGGCATCCAGTATGCGTCAACCCCCTATCCTGGCGACAAGACAACGCCGCAGTACCCAAAAGTGAGAATCTGGGCTCACTGCCTATCACCGGACCATACTTTCTGGACGCTCCACACAAGGCGCAAACTGGCGCCCGATGCGAAGATGGTATTTTATGGATAACCGCGCCGCAGGCACGCGGCTATTCAATGGCGCTATTCCCCGGCGGTGGCTATCACGCCTACGACTACAACTTATTCTGGATGAACATACGGGAAAACCTGCGTGAGCGAACACGCGCTTACTTTCAACAACAGCGGTAATGCCTGCACACAGCGCATCACCATACGATAATAAAATGTTGAGACGATGATGAAGAGCAACCGACACACTATCCTACTAGCCCTCGCCCCGGCCTTTGTGCTTGCCGCCGCAGACAGCACGCAAGCGCAAACAGAGCAATCACCCCCCTCTTCCGCGCCAGCGGCCATGATAGAAGAGGTTTACGTTACGGCCAGCAAACGCACGGAATCTATCCAGGAGGTATCAGCTGCGGTTTCCGCTTTTTCGAACGAACTGATTAAGTCGAATAACATCGACGGCTTTACCCAGCTCGCCGATATTACGCCAGGGCTGGTTTCGCGTAACAACCGTGAAGGCAACGATATAACCATTCGCGGCATCGGCAAGGCCTTTGGTGGCACGTCGCCGGTTGCGTTTCATGTAAACGGCTATTTTGTTGACACCACAGAGCCGTTCTACGACGTTCAGACCATCGAGGTAATTCGCGGACCCTCCGGCACCGTCTACGGTAGAAACGCCACCGCAGGCGCTGTGGATGTGAAATGGCAGCGTCCGGTAGACCACTGGGAAGTAGGTGGTGACCTTCAAGTAGCCTCGTTCGACAATCGACGCCTGCGCAGTTACATCAACGCACCGGTTGCTGACGGCATCAATACACGCCTTGCCGGCCTATGGGAGCAGCGAACCGGCTATCTCGACAATGAACTCGCCTCAGGCGATGAAGAGCCGGAAAGCTTCACCCGTTATTTTTACCGGGGCATCATCGAAGGTTATCTGAGCGACAACCTCCGCGTCGCACTGCACGCCATCAAGAATCATAAAAAAACCAATGCCGGTGTGGTCGCCAGCCCATCCATTTCCACTCGACAGAGCGAACGCTATGAAAGCTTTGGGGTAAAGCCCATGCCGCTTGATCTGCTCAAGGTCCGCTCTCAGCAGTATCAGGAAATTGGTCCCGTGGTTGATAAAAACAGTCGCCTGGTGGCAGACCTCACCTGGGGACTGGAGGACCTGTGGCTAATTGGCAACATGGACATTGACCTCATTGGCGGCGTAGAACGCAGAAGACTGCATCGTTATAACGATTTGGACGGTTCCGAGATCAAAATTGTAGAAACCGACAACTATCTCAATGGTGTAGGGCGCAATGTGGAGCTGCGATTCACCTCGCAGAATACAAATGGCGTTGAGTGGATTCTGGGCTTTTTCTGGTACCGGGATGATGACCACGAAGATCGTTATGTTGTTGCCCGCACGCGCCAGAACCTAGGCCAGCTATTTTTCTCCCCCTTAGACCTTCCGCTGGGCCTTGCGGAACGCACCTTCGACGCCGAAGTCGTTACCCGCGACATGAACAACGACACGAAGAACGAAGCGGTGTTCTTGAATGTGCGCGCCAATCTGCACGACATGGTCGCCACCCTCCCCGAAGTTGAACTGTTTGCCGGGGTTCGGGGCAACCGCGATGAATACCGCCTAAAGGTAGAACGCGATACCGCCGCCGCCCGTGACCAGCAGACCGGCCAGCCCAACCCACCTTTCGTGGTCTCGGACCAATCGTTCAATGCCCCGGGGGATTCCACCGCGACCACAGGCGAAGTTGGCGCCAAGTGGTTTTACAGCGACGAAGGCATGCTGTACGGAAAATACGCTACGGGTTACAAACCGGGGACCGCCCAGATACGCACCGATGGTGCGCTAAATCAGGTAGACCCAGAATTTCTGAATATGATCGAACTCGGTTGGAAAACAGCGCTGTTCGACAACCGCTCGCTGACCCTGAACGTTACCGCCTTTGACTACTCCTACGAAGACCTGCAGGTTTCTAAAATTGTGGTCACCGGCATTGAGCTGAACAACGCCGGCGCTGCCTCCATTCGCGGCGTTGAAGCCGAGCTGCAATGGGCACCAACTCACTCGTTTCTGGCGCATTTTTCACTGGGCTGGCTCGACGCCACGTTCGAAGAGTTTTGCGGCCGTGATGATGAGTTGGTGAACCAAAACACCCAGCCGGGCTGCGACGCTGATCAACCCCACAACTTCAAAGGCGCGCGAATGAGTGATTCGCCCGAACTGACCTTTGGTGCGCTACTGCGTTATACGCACTCGCTGGAGGCAATGGGGCGTCTAACCGGCCTGCTGAAATTCAGCTGGTCAGACGACTATCAACGCCGCCCGTATGACAATCCTATAGACCGGGTCGACGCGCACCACAAAACAGATGTCAGGCTAAATTGGAGCAGCCCCACAGACCGCTATCGCGTAGGCGTGTTTGTAGAAAATCTGGAGAATCACGATGACATATTCACACATCATTTTTCCCAACCTGATCCCGGCAACTACTCACTGATCGCTCCCCAGCCACCGCGTACGGCTGGTTTGATTATTGAGGCAGACTGGTAGCCCCAGACAATTCTACGGGCAGCGCGTAGGCAATATACTCCGCGCCGGACATCTGCCCCAATTTGCCGCCGCCTGCGGCGATAACAATGAATTGTCGTCCGCCCGCCGCATAGACGGTGGGCGTCGCAAACCCGGCCGCTGGCAAGGCCGTTTCCCACAGCAACTCACCTGTTTGGCTGTCGAATGCGCGGAATCTGGAATCTGGCGTGGCCCCGATAAAAAGCAACCCACCGGCAGTAATCACAGGGCCTCCATAATTTTCTGCACCCAAGCCTTGGTAGCCCAGCGCTGTGGCTTTGGGGTAATCACCCAACGGAATCCGCCATTTGATGCGCTCGTTTTTAAAGTCAATAGCCGTCAACGTTCCCCACGGCGGCGCGCTGGCCGGAAGCCCATCAGGGTCGACAAACTTCTGCCAGCCCGCGTTAAGAAAGGCAAAATCTCCACTTCCTTCAGCCAGCGGCGCTTGGTCTATCTCGTCACTCAGGTACAGATAGCCAATCACTGCTGCCAGACCATACCAAGGCAGCAACTGATTTGCCGGCATGCGACCACGCCCATCGCGCGCAATACGATAGGCCTTGAGTGGGTTCATTCGCTCGCGCAAACCCACCAGCGAGGGAACCGTCAGTCCGTCACCAGCGTGATCCACCCCATGGCATCCAGAGCAAGCGATCAAATAAGCGGAGCGGGGCGTTGCGACCCCTTTATCCGTGGCATCACCCTCAACCATCTGAATAAAGTAAGGCACTTCATTGGCGTTTATATAGAGTGTCTGTGTCGCTTCGTCCCATGCTGCACCGCCCCACTCGGCGCCACCGTCTATGCCCGGATACACCAGAGTTCCCTGCCGGCTGGGCAACGTATACAAGCCACCATAGGCAAACTTTTCGTACTTGCGCCGCACCACCTCGGCAACTAGCGGCGTTCGCGTCGACAGATCATCTACTGACAAATGCTGCCGGGTGAACGGCGGCGGTGACAGAGGCAGCGGCTGACGGTTAGGTGGATGCTCGCCGGGTAAGGGGTCGCCGGCAACCTCCAACTCGGTCATCGGAAAGAGTGGTTCACCCGTTTCGCGGTCAAAAACAAACACATGACCAGTTTTGGTGACCTGGGCAACCGCGTCGATAGACTCGCCATTGCGTACCAGTGAGATCAGGTTGGGCGCCGCCGGTAAATCGCGGTCCCACAGGTCATGCCGAACCAGTTGCTGATGCCAACGTCGCTTACCGGTAGCCGCATCCAGTGCGACCAGCGAATTCGCAAACAGATTGTCGCCAGCCCGATCACCGCCGTAAAAATCAAAACTCGCCGACCCAGTGGGCGCATAGGCAATACCCCGTACGTGATCCACCGTTATACCAGGCCACGAATTCGCGCCCCCCGAGTGCGAACGCGCGTCCTTTGGCCATGTGTTAGCGCCTTCATCGCCACCTGCGGGAATGGTTCGAAAGGCCCACACCTGTTCACCTGTTAGCACGTTGTATGCGCGGATATCCCCGGGCGCTGCACCGCCAAATTCAGATACTCTCGAACCGAGTATCAACAGATTCTTGTATATTGCACCGGGTGACGTCGCATTCACCGCAATGGATGCCGGATCAAGACCGGCAAAACCCTCACGCAGATCTACCTTGCCTCGATTCCCAAAAGAAGACATGAGTTTGCCCGTACGTGCATCGAGGGCGTAGAGAAAATGGTCGGCAGTAAACAACAGGCGGGGCGCACGCCCGTCGCCACTTGCCCAATAGGCCAGACCACGATTCGGGTTTGGCATCAGGCTGAAAGCGCGCGGCGTATCAAAACGCCACAGCTCTCGACCGCTGCTGGCGTCCAGCGCAAACACCTCCAGATTGGGCGACACCCCGTACAGCACCCCGTCGAGAACCAGGGGATTGGTTTGGATTTGCGTCACCTCGTCAGCAGCAATGTCTTCACTGCGGTATCGCCACACTTCTTCAAGATGCGCGACATTGTGGCGGTTGATTTGTGTCAAGGGCGAGTGGTGACTGGCAGCGGCGTCGCCCAGATAGGTCGGCCAATCATGGTTGTTTTGCAATGATGGCATAGGCTGCTGCGCAAGCTCGCCGCCACAACCTGCGACCACAAGCAGGGCACACATAGCGCTCCTGCGGATTAGACCTTTGGGTGCAGGGTTTTTCGGTGCCGGGGCATTTCGTTCCGGGACTTTGAGTTCCAGGCCGTTGGAACTCAGATACTGAGATATAGGCATATTATTAGACTTTTTACCAAAGGGCGCCTGTTAACGGTACCGCCCCATACTGACAGATCATCACAGGCTAGCGAATGCCATCCGGCCACATTATTACTATTCGGCCATCCCCCCGGATTGTGCCGTACCCATCGGAATTGCCCCCAAATGCTCGGCCATGCCCCGGCGGCAATTTCGTTCTGCCATGGTCTCAGCCCGCGCCCTGAAGCTACCCTGCCTCAACAGAGAGCCATAACCTGTTGTTATTGCTTACATTAATAGACAGATCCCGCGATCACGATCTCTCCCTAGCATGGCACCCCACCCCAATGCCAGCCGGGCCACAGCGCTTGATGCCACACTCAAAATGGCGATAATGACCGACCAAAAACAAACGGACGACCACAGCGGGTCGACCTCACCAAACCTGCCGCGATCCCGATGATTCGGGCCCGACAATTCGGATACCTATGAGCCAGGCCGCAAGAGCCCCAGACATCAGGAGTCAGCCTCCGCTATTGCAGAAACTGGCCAGCATGAATTTGCTGACCAGTGGATCTCCTGCCAGCTATAACCTGGCAGAGCTGTTGGGTGCCCAAATAAACCTGTCCGACTCTATTTCGCTGGCACGGGCGCTGACTTCGCTCGAAAAAATCAAAACCAGCGACTCTCTATCCATGGAGCGGCCCCAGCGCCAGTTCCTGAACGCGCGCGGCGGTATGATCCGCTTTGTGCTCAGAAGCTTCGAAGCCAACGAAACAGCCATACCGTTTATGCTGCCACAGGCCAATCAGGCGACCCTGGACGACCCGGCAGAAGCCATAAAGCCCTATCAACGCTTTTATTCACTGCACCAGAGCGAAATGGATCACCGCGTAACCACCTTACGCAAATCCCTGCGCGCCTCACTGGCATTGGACGGACCGCCCCGCTCCAAACTCGCGAATCTGGATCGCATTCTGGACGATACCTTGGGCGAATACGGCCGCAAGGTTCTGGCGCGACTACCCAAAATGCTAGTTGCGCGCTTCGCACTGCATCGAGAAGAATTTCTGAATTCGGCAACTGCCGACCAACCCATCGCGCCCGCCAACTGGCAACACAGTGGTGGCTGGCTTCACGGCTTTCATCAGGACATCAAGCAATTGCTACTGGCCGAGCTAGACCTTCGTCTGCTCCCCGCCCGCGCCCTGCTGGAAGCCCTGGAAACACAGGACTGAACATGACACGAACCGTTTCCATTATTCTCTTTACCCTCGGCGCTGGCGTGGTGCTGTGGATGAGTTCAAGTTTCGTCGCCAGCAGTACGTTGGCGCTGCTAGTGAGCGTACTGATAGCTGCCGCCTATACCACCGGCTTTGTGGAACTGCTGCGCTACCAGCGCGAAACCACAGCATTGCAGCACGCGCTGGACACCGCTGAGCACCCGGTCACTGACCTTAACCAGTGGCTGCAGCAACTCCCGACCACCCTGCGATTTTCCGTACGCCAGCGAATTTACGGCGAAGCGACCGGTTTACCCGCGCCGCTGCTAACGCCCTATCTGGTGGGCTTGCTGGTCATGCTGGGCTTGCTGGGCACCTTTATTGGTATGGTCGAAACCCTGCAAGGAGCAGTGGGAGCGCTGCAGGGCAGCACCGAACTGGAAGCAGTGCGAGACGGACTAGCCGCACCCATACAGGGACTTGGACTGGCCTTTGCGACCTCCGTTGCTGGTATCACTGCCTCCGCCATGCTCGGCCTGATATCAACGCTGAGCAGACGCGAGCGCCTGCAGGCGTCTCGCACGCTCGACAGCGAAATGGCGGATGCCTTCAAAGTGCACTCGCTAAACCACCAACGCCGTGAAACCTACGACGCACTGCGCGCACAGTCCACAGCTCTGCCAGCCGTAGCAGAGCAGCTGGGCAGCCTGGCCAAACACTTTGACGAACGCATGCAACAACTCGCTGACAACCTCACCCAGAGCCAGCAGACCCTGCAAAGCAGCCTCGCCACCCAATTCGAAGAACTCAGCCAAGCCGTAGAAACATCACTTAGCCAGGGCTTTAAGGATACTGGCCGCGTAGCCGCCGAAAGCGCCGCTCCCGTATTGCAAAGCTTTATGGACAGTCTACGCAGTGAAAGCCACGCCACTGAGCAAGCACTGGGTAAAGCGGTAGACAACCACCTGAATGTCATTCAGCAGCAGCTAGCCAGCAATAGCGAGACAATTGAACAAAGTTGGCAACGCGCTATGCAAACCCAACAAAACACCAACAAAGACTTGCTGTTGGCGTTAGGTGAGCAGGTAACCAGCGCTCAAAACACATTGAGCAACGGCGCCGAAGCCCTGTTAGCAAACTTGCAGCAAACCAATGCGCGCTGGCTCTCCAACGTGCAGGAGCACGAACAACAGCGGCTTGAACAATGGCAAAACCGTCTCGCCGAGAGCGCCCAACAGCTGCACAGCGCTTCAGAAACGCTTGCCCAGAAAACACAACAAGCAGCATCTGACAGCCAGCGCAGCATCGCGTCGCTAGTGGAAAAAAGCGATGCTCTGTTACAACAGCAAACACAGCGCGAAGCCGACTGGCAATCAACCGCAGCACAACAACTCGACGCACTTGTTAGTCGCACCAGCGAGCAGCTCATTGCCCTGCGCAACGAAGAACAACAGCGCGGCGAAGCCGCGATTGCACGGCTGGCTGAACTGCAGGAAAGCAGCGCCAGCCAACTCGCGTCGCTTGGGGCCGCATTGGAAGAGCCCATGTCGCGCTTGATGGCTACTGCATCCGACGCTCCCAAAGCAGCGGCAGAAGTAATCGCGCAACTACGCAGTGAAATCAGTAAAAACATTGAACGCGACAACACCCTGCTCGAAGAGCGCCAGCAAACGCTCTGCCAGATGGAAAAGTTATACGCTAGCCTGGAAGAAAATGCCCGCCTACAGCGCGAAGCCGTAGAAGCAATGCTGCAAGGTTCCACCGAAAACCTAGCCTCTGTTGCACAAAAATTCGAAGAAAAAGTGACCCACGAAAGTGCGGCACTAAACGAACAGATCGCCAGCTTTTCTGCCAGCACTGCCGAACTCACTGCACTGGGCGAGGTATTTACCAATGCCGTTCAACAGTTCGGTGAATCAAACAGCCAACTGATGACGCGGCTTGAGCAGATTGAATCGGTACTGGTGAACGCAGGGCAGCGCAGCGACGAACAGATGGCTTACTACCTCAGCCAGGCAAGGGAGATAATCGACCACAACCTCCTCACGCAACAGGAACTGCTTGAACGCCTGCAAAAACTTGGCGCAACGGCGGAGAGCTGATCATGGCGGATATCGAAAACAGCCTTGATCCGGAACCGCCCATCTGGGCCGTATTCGGCGATCTGATGACCGGCATGGTCGGTGTGTTCGTATTGCTGCTGGTGTGGGCCCTGGGTTTTCAACTGGAGTTATCCCAGTCGTTAAAACAGGAAGTTGCCAAACGCGAAGCAGAGCAAGCGCGTCGTCAGGCCCTGGAACAGGCATTGGCAGCCCCTCTGTCACAGGGGCGCATCACTTTTGAGCAGGGCCGCATCGGCATCAGCGGCAGTGTGTTGTTTGCCCTCAACTCAGCAGATTTACAGGACGAGGGCCGTGCGCTGCTCGAAAGCCTGATCGAACCTCTGCAACTCTATCTGGCCGAACACGATCAGTTACTGATGGTCAGCGGTTTTACCGACGACCTGCCAATACAGGAAGGGAATCTGAATTTCAGCGACAACTGGGAGCTGTCTGCCCAGCGCTCACTCACGGTAACCCGTACGTTGATCGACGCCGGCATGCCGGCCGACTTGGTGTTCGCCGCCGCTTTTGGCGATCAACAACCGGTGGCCTCCAACGACGATGCTGAAGGCCGCGCCCGAAACCGGCGCGTGGAAATGGCCCCTGTTCCGCGTGCTGGCAACGCCACACCAGGAAGCCAATGACGTGAGTGACGCGGGCGAGATACAACAGCAACTGGAACATCTGCGCGAACGTTTCAAAGAAACAACGCTGCCAGTAAGCGCGCAGCTCGCAGAAGCTCTGCTGACCCGCGCGGAAAATGAACGTGAAGCGGTGGCGACCAAATTGCTACAGCGAGCGGAGCAATGTCTCGCCGCAGCCCACCAGACCCAATCGTTAGATGACAAAGTAACAGCCGCCGCAACCAACACGTCGTCCTTGCTGGCAGAACTGGTAGATTCACTTCGCCAAGACGCGGTACAGGCGGCCGCGCCCGTGCTAAGCAAACTGGACCAGCAACTACAGGATCAGAACACACGCCTGCTCGGTGAAGCCTTGCCAACGCCGGTGTCCGACGACGCACCGCAACCCGAAGCCGACGGCCTGCGCGCCGCCCAGAAGTTTCGACACACCCAGCAACGACATGCCAAACGCAAAACAGTCGAATTTGCTCTGGAGCGCCGCCCTGAAAACCCCGGCCCACTCAATCCGCAAATGCTGGCAGTGAAAATACTCAGTGAAATTCAGGCAGTATCGCCAGCGTATCTGGAACGCTACGTGAGTTTTATGGATGCCCTGGTAACGCTGGAAAAAAGCACAAACAAAGCCACGCGATCAGCAAAGAAAGCAACACGCCAAAAGGGCGCCTGACCCGCGCACGCCGCAGCGCATTAGGCAGGCATTGAGCGCCGGTATTTTTTTAGATTACCTAAGTATCACTGACAGCACTATCGGCAGTCGCCTCAGCTAAGGCAACCAATTGATAAGCAGTGTAATCAGGTTGCGACATCGCTTCATAAAAGCGCTGCTGGGACCAGGGCCAAGTTGCCGGTACGCCTTCCGCATCGAGATACCAGCTCTGGCAGCCGGAACCAAAGATGGTACGCTTAGCGGCGGCAATACGTTCACTGTCAAACACCTCCAGCGCCTCTTTACTGGCGGAAACTTCCCCATACTTGCCGCTATCGATCAAAGCAATCAGTTGCTCAATGTAATGCCATTGGTGTTCCGCTATGTCGATCAGGGAGAAGTTTCCCACCGGGCCATTGGGGCCATTGAGCATAAAGAGGTTGGGAAACTCCGGTATCGAAATGGCCATATAGGCGCGCGGCCGGGCAGCCCATACGTCATTTAATTGTACGCCGCCGCGCCCTGTCACATTCATCGGCCGCATAAACTGATCCGCCTGAAACCCGGTCGCCAGTGCAATAATATCCAGTTCATGCAGGGTGCCGTCTTTCATCCGCACGCCTTTGGGTTCTATACGATCGATAGCGCCAGTCTCTACTTCCACTGCTGGGCGCTGAACCGCCTGATAGAAATCGGGCGAGTAAATCAACCGCTTGCAGGCTGCGCGGTAATTGGGACGAAGCTTTTCCCGTAGTACGGGATCATCGACACTGTTCTCGAGATTGTCCCGAACAATCGCCTCGATTTCATGCATGGCGGGCGAATCGGGCTCCACTATGGCGTTGTTGAATCGCTCTACATTGGCCAGATATTCCGGTTCGTTCTGCATATATTTCAGCAACTCGGGGTCATTCCGAAACGCCTGCTTCTGCTCTTCACTAAAGAAAGGGTTTTCAACTGGCATGATCCACTGCGGCGTACGCTGAAAATGCACCAGCTTCTGCATTCTCTCCGACAACGCCGACACAATCTGAACCCCGGTTGAGCCCGTGCCAATTACGCCGATGCGTCGTCCATCCAGCGGCACGCTGTGATCCCATCGTGCGGTATGAAAGAGATCACCCGAAAACGACTCCATGCCATCGATGGCTGGGTAGCGCGGCACATGCAGCACGCCAGTAGCTGCCACCACCACATCAGCAACATCTCGAATGCCACTGCGGGTCTCCAGGTGCCACTGCCTTTGCTGGTATTCGCAGCGGATGATCTCTTCGTTAAAACGAATGATCTTATCGACCCCGTACTTCCGGGTAGTACGTTCAAAATACGCCTGGATCTCCGCACCCGGCGGCAGATAGCGAGTCCAGTCCGGATTGGGTTCAAAAGAATAGGTATAGGAATGCGATGGCACATCACAGGTGAGGCCAGGATAAGTATTCTCACGCCAGGTGCCGCCGATGCGATCCGCTTTCTCATAGAGCATAACGTTGCGATAACCCGCCTGCAGCAGTTTGATACCGGCAAGGATGCCGGCCATACCGGCACCGATCACCACAAAGCGCAGATCCTGTCGTTTTCCCAGCACACTCATCACACCATCCCGTATTCCTGTCATTGAGGATCATGCTATCGCTGGCGCGCCAGAGGCAATACGTCCAGATGGAGTATTTTTAGAGGCACGAATCGCAAAACACTGAAAACAACCAGTGATGCGGACGCATATTTGCCGCTGGGTATCGGCTGCGACCGACTATCACCATAGTCAGCCGCAGAGTCACTATTCGTGTGCGATGGGTGTGTCTGTGAAAAGGTATTCCCGCAGTTCCTTGTCGAAGCGCGGATCGCGTCGCCGGATCCATTCCAAAGTCATGGCCGCATGCTCTTTCTCTTCGTCCCGGTTGTGGGCAAGAATAGCCGCCAGTTCTTTATCCTTACAGGCATCCACCCGCTGGTTATACCAATCGACGGCTTCCAGCTCTTCCATTAACGAGGTGATAGCGCGGTGCATATCTCTGGTTTCATCACTCAACTCGCCAATGGGCTCGTGATAACCCTCATTTGCCATGATGTGACTCCTTGCTCTATCTCTGGGGAAAGGCACCCGGCACAAAGCCAAGACCTGTCATTCAGACACTACCCATGATAACGATACGTAGCACCCCGTAGAATCAGTGAAGCCCCATTGAAATTGCTAATAATCACGTTACCGCTGACACTTATACCACGCAGCGCCAGCGCAGATAATTCTCCGCTTCGGCCGCAGGTACAGGGCGCGCATACAGGTAGCCCTGTAAAATATCGCAGCCCCATTCCCTCAATAGCCGCAATTGGTCCGGGGTTTCCACGCCCTCGGCGACAACATCCATATGCAGCTGATAGGCCATGGTGATTACAGACCTAACCAAATTGGCGTGTCGCTCGCTGTTGGTAATCGCCTGTATAAAGCTTTTGTCAATTTTGATTTTTTTAAAGGTGAAGCGGAAAAGGTTTTCCAAACTGCTAAACCCGGTACCGAAATCATCTATCGACAAGGCATATCCCAGATCTGACAGGCGTTCTATATTGCTTGCGGCGGTAACCGCATCGTGGATCATCGCGGTTTCGGTCACTTCCAACACAAGTTCGTCCGGTGACAGTCCGAGCTGTTCCACCTTCTCGTGGAATACATCGGCACAGCCCTCCTCTTCGAGGTTACGCGGCGATAAATTGAAACCTACAGTCTTAAAGTCGTGGCCAGCAGTTTTCCACTGGCTTATCTGGTGAGAAATCTCACTCAGTACAAAATTATCGATATCCCCTATCAGGCCAACGCGTTCGGCAATCGGGATAAATTCATCAGGCCCAACAACACCCAGTGTTTCTGAGGTCCAGCGAACCAGCGCCTCAAATCCCGCCAGTTGCTTGTCTTCAAGATGGTAAAGCGGCTGATAGAACACACTGAATTCATGCTGCGAAACAGCGGATTTCAGCGCATTTCGAATGGCCTCAAAACGCAGGGAAGATTCCAGCATATTCCCTGAGAAACGCACCAGTTTGCCACGGCTGTTGTGCTTAGCCCGATACATGGCAGATTGTGCTGCACACAAGAGTTCGTTCGCCGAACTTCCATCATCAGGTGCCTGAGCATAGGATGCCGAGAGACTGACAAAAAAGCGCATGTCGTCTATTTTCAGCGTGTCCGCCAACTGGCGTTCCAAGACCTCAAGCCTGAAAAGAAAATCACTGGGTTGTGATGAACACAGTACCAGCAGAAAGACATCGGCGCCGTAACGGCAGAGCAGATCGTCTGGCCCGCACAATGTGCCAAGGCGTTGCGCCGTGTCCAGCAGAATACGGTCACCCGTTTCCGGCCCATAGGTTTCGTTCAGGCTCGAAAAATAGTCAATATCTATCAGACATACCGCCACATGGTTACCGTCAATTTCGCTGTCGCGCAGCCGGTGACTTAGAAAATCCTGCCCGCGCTGTCGGTTCTGCAAACCGGTTAATGGATCATAGAATGCGAGTTGGCGCAGACGAGATTCGGCCTGCTTTAGTCGGGTAATATCCTGACTGATACCCAGCATATGTTTCTGCCCGCTTTTATCACCCTTAACTGCAGCTCCCTTGTTGTGTATCCAACGCAGCTGTTGGTCCGCCGTTATGATCCGGTACTGAACATCAAAGGGTTCACAGTGTGACTTTGCCGCCAGCATCGCGCCACGGATTTCGGGGTAGTCATCAGGGTGAATAAAGCGTTTGAGGTCGGTAGGCGAATGTATATCGGCTTCGTACTGGCGCCGGGTTTCCGCTGACACTTCGAGGATGTTGTTGGGTATGTCCCACTCCCAAATGCCTACGCCACCCACTTCGGCAGCCAGTCGTAACATTTCTTCGTTGCGCCGCAAGCTCTGTTCAGCAATCACAAATTCATGGACATCGCGGCAGGTACCAAAAAATTCTGCAAGCTGACCGTCGCGGTCAAAGATAGGAAAAACCCACGTTTCAAAGTAACGATAGACACCGCCAACCTTCAATCGGGTAGTTGTTTTGTATGGCTCGAATTTATTTCCAGTGCCCTTAACAAGTCCGGCCATATCCCCGCGTCGATCGGCAGGATGCACGCAGCCCTCTGGATCTTCAATAATATCGAGGTACTTTTCAACGTCGCTGGCATGTAACAGCTCATAATCTTGCCCGCTGGGAGCGCAGCGCCAGATCAGGTCGTAACTGGCGCGGGCAATCGTACCGAAACTTTCCAAACTTCGGGTGCTATCCAATAGGGCCTGTTTATTACGGCGATGCAGGTAATAGAAAGCGCCAGCCGTACACAGCACAAAGCCGATGCCTTTAAGCGTCTGGAAACTCGTTAACGCAATCAGATCACGCGAGACGTTCAGGCCGAGCAACACCCGGTCTGAAAGAATGATCCACGCTATGCCGAGGGCCGCGAATAACAGATAAGGGAGGTACAGGGTTGTCGCCCGGCCCGAGATCAGGTGACATCGTGCATGCCGAATGGTCGGACTTATGCTTTGCAGGGGATAGCTGTCAACCCGCACGGTAAACATCCTTTGTAGACGCAGCTTCCAGAAGTTTATCGGTATACGTTCTTTACCAGCATTCGGAAAACCACCTATGCCGCTAAACGGCGACACATCACGTGTTTTATGCTGACACTATCACTGAGCCATTTCCTCGACAATCAGCGCCAGAGGCTGCGGGTTCTAGGAAAATCCAATATGACTGGCATCGAGCGGGCGATAGCGAACGCGTTCATCGTTTTGAAGCGAGGCAATGCGGGTTGACACAATTTCGTCCCGGGGGCTGTAAACCACCGATAACAGTGGCACATAGTCGCTCTGCCAATGTGGTCCATCGACTCGGCCAGCCAACACCCGGACGACGTTCTTTGAGGCAATTGTGTAGGCTCCGGCTGGTCAGATAAAGACATCGCCATTATCCAACCCCAGTGTCATTGCGCCGAAGTTGCGCAGAAACGGAGTGGGATTGTTTGCCACGTGAGCCCTTGCGGTGTGAATATCCATAAAGCGTTGCTGGATAGCACTATCCAGAAACACGGAACGCCCGCCAGCCGAAGAAAACAGGCTGTCTACCACGCCCATACACCGCTCGATCACCTGCGCCGCCTGCAACCGGTATTTGGCTCTATCCGTTAGAGGAATACTTTCTCCGGCCTCCAGCTGAGCCTGCATCCGATCAAAATTGCGGTACAGCAACGCTTCCAGCTCATCAATCGTACAGGCTGCCTGTGCGATTCGCTCGAGTGTGGCAGCGTCCCCCGCCAGCTTGGTGGGATCATTACTCGCCTTGCCATTGGCCGCCTCCACCGCCAGTGAAAGCGCCGCCTTGCAGGCACCAATCGCCGGCGTAGACACCGTACGGATAAATAACTGCGCCCAGGGGAATTGGAATTGAACCTGTGGGTTAACAGCAACCCCGGGATTGGTACCGTAAAACCCATCGAGCTGCTTGTGAGTACGATGTTCCGGCACAAAGGTTCCCCGCACCACAATATCGTTACTTCCGGTGCCCTGCAGACCCATAACCTGCCAGGTATCTACAATTTCATAATCGGTGCGCGGAATCAGAAAGGTACGGTAACCTTCGTCGGGAACAATTCCCCCCAGCAAAACCCAGCTGCAATGATCGCAGCCACTGGACCACCCCCAACGGCCACTGAATTGAAAGCCGCCGTCGACCACTTCCACTTTGCCCATTGGGGCGTAACTGGAGGAAATTCGGGTGTGAATGTCGCCCCCCCACACCTCTTGCTGTGCAAGATCATCCATTAAGGCCAGCTGATAGGCGTGCACGGCAACAATGCCGCAGGCCCAGGCGGTCGACATACACGCCTCGGCAAGCGCCATCTGAGCGCGGAAGAAATCCTGCGGCATCAACTCCAGGCCGCCATAGCGCGCTGGCTGCAGCGCCAGAAAGAAACCGATTTGCTGGAGCTCTGCCACGGTATCATCGGGAACCCGGCGCTCGTCTTTACAGCGCTCGGCGCGCGCTGCAATGGTCGGGAGTAGCGCGGTAACGTCCGCAACAAGCCGCTCAGCGCGGGAAGAAGAAGTAGTCATGATGCCTCGCCTGCAGTGTTTACTAAATTTCTACGACGTGTGTGCTGGCTTGGATGTGCAGCCGAGGCAGTAGTTATACCTAGCCCAGAAACGCCTGACCGCCATCCAACGCAATGGTCTGTCCGTTGACATAGCGGCTGTCATCGCTGCACAAGCTGGCGACGTAGTTGCCGATATCCAGTTCGCAATCCCCGATGCGCTTCATCGGAATGCTGGCAACAAATTCTGCCGCTTCCTCAGGCCGGGTTTCAGTCCACCACTTCAACGCCGGCGACAGCGCATGCGGCAAGATTACATTGGTACGAATCCCGTCTTCGGCCCACTCACAGGCAGCACCACGGCTCAGTGAACGAATGGCTTCTTTCACCGCCGCATAGGCGCCATAACCTTTCATATCCCAGCGCATGCCCGCTGTGGAGGCCAGATTGATAATGCAGCCATCGCCCTTTAAATGAGGATAGCAGAGTTTCATCAACCGCAGGGTCGCCAGCGGACCGGATTGCCAGCCCGCTTCAAAGGCGTCTTCGGTAATCGACAGCAAGTCACCCAGGGGCACTTCCTGCGCATTGTTTACCAGGATATTCAAGCCGCCGAAATGAGTGACCACCTGCTCCACACAAGCGGACATGGATGCCAGATCCTTCACATTACACTCAATGGGAAAGGCCTCGCCGCCGCGCTTTGCGATCTCGGCGCAGGTGGCCTCAAGCTTGGACAGGGTACGGCCGGTTACCGCCACTTTGGCGCCATTGCCCGCCAATGCGAAGGCGATTCCCTGGCCAACGCCCTGACCAGCGCCGGTTACCAACGCGATCTTTCCCGAAAGTCTGTCTGACATATTGAGTACTCCTGTTATCGAAGCCCCAATCATAACGACTCACCGGCCCGTGGCCATTAGCAGAAGCCTTCATTCTCATAGTCTTCTGCCATCGGTTTAAAAAGACGAATAAACCGGGGTCGGATCGCCTAGAAAATACTCGATACGACCCCGGTTTTGCCCCCCGGATTTGGTGTGCTTAGGTGAGGGCGCCTGAGGCACGCAGAGCGGCTAGCTCGCTGTCGCTGTAGCCTGCGCTTTTCAGGATGGCGTCAGTGTCGCTACCAGCGGCGGAAGGCGCCTGCGGCTTGGCGGGTGCGGTGCGGCTGAATTTAGGGGCGGGCGCGTGCTGCACTACACCACCGACCTCAATAAATGACTCGCGGGCACGGTTTTGCGGATGATTAGGGGCCTCACTCATTGAAAGCACTGGCGCAAAACACACGTCGGTACCTTCCATGATGTCGCACCATTCATCGCGGGTTTTGGTTTTGATCACAGCCGCCAATTTGTCTTTCAGCACCGGCCACTGGCTTCGGTCGTTTTGCGGTGCAAACGTTTCTTTGTCGAGCCCTGCAAGCTCAATCAGCAGCGCGTAAAACTGTGGCTCTATCGACCCGATGGACACGTATTTGCCGTCGCTGGTCTCGTAGGTATCGTAATAATGGGCGGCGCCGTCCAGCATGTTGCTCTCGCGTTCATCTTCCCACACACCCATTGCTTTAAAGGAGTACATCATGTGCATAAGCGCCGCGGAACCTTCCACCATGGAGACATCTACCACCTGCCCCTTACCAGAGCGTGAGGCTTCCCAAATCGCACACATCACGCCAAAGGCGAGGAACATGCCACCACCGCCAAAGTCTCCCACCAGATTCAGGGGCGGCACCGGTTTTTCGCCGGCCCGGCCAATAGCGTGAAGAGCCCCGGAAAGAGAGATGTAATTCATGTCGTGGCCGGCGGTATTAGCTAATGGGCCGGTCTGGCCCCAGCCAGTCATGCGGCCATAAACCAATTTGGGGTTGCGAGCCATGCAGTCGTCCGGACCAATACCCAAACGCTCCGCCACGCCGGGGCGAAACCCCTCGATCAGGGCATCGGCTGTTTCACACAGCTTAAGCAGGGCGGCAACGCCTTCTGCGCTTTTCAGGTTCAGGGCGATACTGTGCTTGCCGCGCTCGCTGATCTGAGTACTGCGATCTGCGCCATCGGATTTACGGGAAACGGAAATTACTTCAGCGCCCATGTCGGCAAACATCATGCCGCAGAAAGGCGCAGGCCCCAGCCCCTCAATTTCAATAATGCGCATTCCGGTCAGCGGTCCCATTGCGGTACTCCCTTATTGTGATTCTGAATTTCCTGTATTGTCGCTATTGCAACGGCAATACACCATGGCAGATTGCACCAAAAAATAGACGCTTTATGACAGTGGCGGCGAGCGTCAAACCTCATCGCGGCGCCCGGCAACGCACAACGGTTATGCAATTTGCCCGCTAGCGGCAATCGCTGCTGTTGCGTAGCATGTTGTCACGGATAACTTCGAGATTTAACGATGAGTGCAAAACACACAGCTCAGAATCAACCCACAGACTTCACCTCTGACACCGCCTTCAATACGCTGCTAGCCGGTATTACTGCGGCCGAGCAGCCCGGCGAATACCACGCCAGTATTCAGCCCTCCTGGCTGCAGGGGCGCACCACCTTTGGCGGCCTGAGCACCGCGCTGGTATACGAAGCCATGCGCCAGCAAATTGACCCTGCGCGGCAGCTGCGCACCCTTGCGGTGAGCTTTGTCGGGCCAGCGCCGGACGGTGAGCACAGAGTGCTTACTCGCACGCTGCGCGAAGGGGGCTCGGTAACCCATATGCAGGGCGATCTGTTGTGTAACGGCGAGGTTGCGGTAACCGTGAACGCGGCATTTGGTAAGGCGCGACAGTCAACCATCAGTGTAAACGGACCGTCACTGCCACAGATCAACCCGCCGGAAGCAAGCAAACCTCTACCCTACCTCGAAGGCATTACGCCTGAATTTACCCGGCATTACGATATGCGTTTTGAACGGGGCGAGCCGCCCTTCAGTGGCGCAGGCAGCGCCGATTTTGGCATGTGGCTGCGCTTCCGCGAAGCTCAACCGCTGACCATGGCCCACTTGATTGCGCTGGGTGATGTTCCGCCAATGCCCGGCCTGAACATGATCAAGCCGCCGGGTGTGGGTAGCTCCCTGAGCTGGTATGTGGAGTTTCCTGCGAGTATCCCGGAACTCAGCGCCGACGAGTTTATTTATTACGATTACCGCTGCCAGGCGGCAGGCGATGGCTACTTTAACAACGTCGCCACCCTGTGGACACAAGACGGCACGCCTCTGATGTTTGGCCGTCAGGTGGCGACCGTCTTTGAGCGCTAGCGCCGAGGCGGAATGGAATAGGTGCCGGTAACATGCGCTACCGGCTCCTCCATCCCCTCTGAATAGAGGTAGACCTCTCCCACCACCAGAACTTTACCGACTTTGATCAGGCGGCACTGTGCAACAATGGCGCTGTCGGCAGCAGGTTTACGCAGAAAATTGATCGATAGGTTGGTGGTCACTGCCAGCGCAACCAGTCCCAGCTCACCCAGTATCGCGACATAGAGTGCGGCATCGGCCAGTCCCATCAAGGTGGGCCCTGAGACGGTACCGCCTGGCCGCAAATGCTGGTGCTCGATAACCTGCCGTAGCTGTGATGAGCGCTCGCCCACTGCCAGCACTTCCACTTTGGCCTGTGGAAATTCCTCAGCCATAAACGTACGAATAGCGTCAATCACCTGCCTGCTCCTGTAATTGTCGGCGCAATTGCCCGGGGGTTTGCCCGGTCCACTTGCGAAAGGCATGACAAAAATTTGCGGGCTCGCTATAGCCCAATCTCTCAGCGACCTGATCCAGCGACAAACTGGCATCAGCCAGAAACTGCTCGGCCAATTCGCGGCGTAGGTTCTGCTGTATTTCCCGAAAACTGGTGTTCTCTTCCTGCAAGCGGCGCCGCAAACTGCGCTCACTGGTCTGCATCAATTCACAGACTGCGCCAATGCCGCGAAAGCGCGCACGGGCAATCGCCTCTTTTACTTGCGACGCATAATGGCGATCGCCTCCCTGCCTTGCGACCAGCTCCCGGCACTGGCGCACACAGGCCGACCACGTAAGCGAATTGGCCTGCGGCAGTGGCTTTTGCAATTCATCAATGCGAATACAGGCTTTGGTATCGCCACTGTTCCAGCGCACTTTGCAGTCGAGCAAACGATTTAGCAAAGCACTGTGAGCGGGCTCTGGCAGAGCAACATCCACCGATTCTACCGGCAGGCGGCGACCGGCGATCTCACTCGCTATCATCAGAGTGATCATCAAATCCCGCTCCAGTACAAAGGCCTTTACCGCCCCGCCGGGATAGTCCTGTTCGATGCGGATTTCAGCCAGATGCTTGCGCTGGTGCAGCCTTAAACCAGCGAAGCTGTGCGTAAGCACAATAAAATCCTGCGCCACTTCGAGCGCCTGCAGCAGATCGCGACTGGTTGCCAACGCCAGCCCCCATACGCCAAACACCCCAAAGTGGTAGCGCATACCTACCCGAAAGGCGAGGTCATCCCGCCCACTGAAAGCGATGGCGGCTTCAATAAAGCGGATTTCCTGATGCTTGCTGATCAGCTGGCCCGGCGTCTCCAAAAACTGACGCGACAGGCCGGTATCCGCACAGACCGGCTCGGCATCCAGGCCTAGCTCGTCCAGTGTCTGACACAGTAATTGCAGCCCCAGAGCGGGTCGTAAGGGGGCTTCTATTTTGTGATTTTTATCCATATTGGCCGAAAATAACAATTTATGGCGTCACTCGCAACATGGGATTGACGGCAAGAGAGGCGTAGGGTGTTCATAAAACGACCAAAGGGGACCGACCTTATGGCAAGCGCAACATCCTTTGTTTCCATCACTGACCTGACGCAACGCTTACGCTGGCTGTGGCTCGTGAATGCCGCTGTAATGCCCTGGGTACTTCTGGTGGGGATTATTCCGGCCGAGCTCACCGGCAACATCGCCTGGCTAGCGATTGGCTACCCCTTGTTTTATATCGGCGTACCACTCTTAGACCGACTGCTGGGGCAAGACCCCAACAACCACAGCGAGGAAGACGTGCCGGCGCTGGAGGCCGACCCCTATTTCAAGCAGGCTCTGCTTTTTGCGCTGGTGGGCAGCATCACTGCCTGGTGTGCCGGGATTTACTACGCGGCCTGGGCTGACCTGTCCTGGATTGGCCTGTTCGCACTTTCAATCGCTTGCATGGGTTTCGGCGGCGGACTGATCAACCTGGGACATGAGATGGGCCACAAACGCGGCCGCAGCGACCGCATCGGCGCCAGCATCGCCCTCGGGGTAGCACTGCTTCCCCACTTCAATGTGGAACATAACCGCGGCCACCACCGCGCCATTGCAACACCCGACGACCACGCGTCCTCTCGCCTTGGCGAATCCTTTTACCGTTTTGTATTGCGCGAACAGCCGCTCACCTGGCTGCGCGGCTTTCGACTGGAGAAGGAAAGACTGAACCGCAAGGGACAAAGCTTCTGGTCTCGTGACAACGAGATACTACCGGGCGTTGTCATTGGCGTGGCCTTTGTCAGCGCCGTGGGCCTGCTGTTTGGCCTAAAAATTATGGCCTTTGTCCTGTTTGCCAGCTGGCTGGGGCACCTGAACCTGTCACTGGCGAATTACATCGAGCATTACGGCCTGTTGCGCGGCAAAGACGCCAGTGGTCGTTACGAACCTCCGCGCCCACAGCATTCCTGGAACCAGAATGCCTTGGTATCCAACCTGTTTACCTTTCAATTGCAGCGCCACTCGGACCATCACGCGCACCCGAGCCGCTCCTATCAATGCCTGCGACATTTTGAAGATGTGCCACAGTTGCCCTGGGGGTATTACGAAATGTTTCTGCTCGCTTATATCCCACCCCTGTGGTTCAAGGTGATGGACGAGCGGGTACTGCAATGGGCCGGGGGTGATCTGGAAAAAACCAATCTGCATGCGCCTGCACGCTCTCGTTATGAAGCGAAAGTAAAGGCACTGGGACTGGCTTGATAGGAGGGGGGTTCGCCTGCAACGGCAGGCGAACACACAGCTAGAAACTGAACCGTAACGTTACGTCCAATTGTCGCGGCGCGATGGCGCGACCAAAGTGAGCACCGGAGAGCGTTGGAATATCGCCGCCGCCATCCAGCGCATCCTCGTCAGTTGCATTGCGCAGCAGCGCCTGAATTGACCACCGCTCTTCTATATCTGCAACTCGCACCCGGGCATTGAAGGTTGTGAAGGCACCCTGCACATCAATCGGGTCTTGGTCTGCCTGCAGTAGTTTCTCATCTTCAAACAGCACATCCGCTCCGACCAACCAGGTCACCGGCCAGTCAAATAGCCCGGCCTGATAATTCAGGCTGAGACTGCTTTTCCAGAAAGGCGCAAACGCCAGATGATCATCGGTGAGATCGCAGGGCGGATCCTCTCCTGCCGGGCACGGCCCGTTCTCGTAGTCGGTGAAGCGTGCATCGAGATAGGCCAGAGACAGATTGCCCGACAGCCCAAAGGCCGTTACGAAGGCGGCATCGACCTCAGCACCTTTCGAAATGGCACCGGCTGCATTGGAAATACGGCTGACATTACCCTCAAAAATGGTTAACTGCAGATCTTCAAACTGCGTGTAGAAGAGCGCCACATTCAAGGTGGCCGCTCTATCAAACAGCCGGGTTTTGACGCCCACTTCGTAAGTTTCAGAATGTTCAGGCTCAACTTCCGTAATTTCTGCCCTCACCGCCGAACCACTATAACCACCACCTTTGAAACCCTCTGCAGCACTGGCGTAGGCCGTAAGCTCATCACTAGGGTTCCAGTTCAGCGACAGCTTGGGACTAATATCGCGATCCACCCGCTTGTCTATCAGCCGATACTCTTCTGCCGTTACCAACTGAGTAAATACCGGGCCATCGGCGTCGGTTCCGGCACTGAACAGCTGGAGCGTTTGATCAACAGTTTTCTCTTCGCGGGAATAGCGCAAACCACCGGTCAAGGTCCACTCCGGCGAGAAATGCCAACTGGCTTGCCCATAAATCGCCCGGCTGGTGCCTTCCTGGTAGCCATCAATCAACAGGCGTTCGCCCGGCTCATCACCAACAACCGGAGCCAGCAGCGAGGTAATCGGGCCGAGTGAGCCACCCGTTGCCGCAAGACCATTTGCGAGAGCGAGAGGATCCGGTGCCGCGTCGATAATCACCTGAATGTCTGTTTCACTCTTGGCAGCGTAGATACCACCGACATAATCCAGCTTGCCTCCGAACAAACCGAGCGGTGACACAACGCGCAGTTCCAGGCTGTCCTGCTCGTAGTCCTCACCATTGAGAAAAAACAGCAGAGGTATTGGGGAGAAATCGAGATCTGTCAGAGAAAGCTCTTCGATTTCACTGCGCGCGGCAATCAATGCCACTTCGTGTTCCCACAAACTCGCATTGAATCGAATATCGTACTTGCCGCCGTCCTGCGTCGTTTCGGCCGGATAATTCTGGGCGCTCTGAAAGTTGCTAACGTCCTTTTCCACCTGCGGGTCATAAAACTGCATCAGCTGAAACTGATCATCACTCGCCGTTCTGACCTGAAAGGTGCCCAACCGAAATTCCTGTTCGGTTTTGGCCGCCGCCAGGGTGACGTCCAGCCAATCGAGAATATCCCAGCGCAGCTGCACTCGTCCGGCCTCGGAATCCGTACTGCCCTCATCGCGATCAAGCGTCGTGTTATACACCGTGCCATCGCGCTCATTGGAATTTATCGCCGCGCGAATTGCCAAGCGATCGCCCAAAGGCAGGTTGCCGGCAAGCGTATATTTTTTGAGATTTTCATCGCCAGCGGCAATCGAACCACTCAACTCAGGCTCCTGCGATGGCTGAACCGAACGAATGCTGATTGCGCCGGAGATTGTATTCTTGCCAAACAACGTGCCCTGCGGCCCTCGCAAGATCTCGACACTCTGTACGTCCAGAAAAGCGGCGTCCAGAAAGGCCAGACGCCCCACATAAACGCCGTCTAGAAACAGACCCGCAGAGTGCTCAAACCCTTTATCAAAGGGCGAACCAAGGCCTCTCACCCGCAGCGATGTCAGGGGCGGGTGACTAAACACACTCAGGTTGGGCGTAAATACAGCAATGTCAGCCATGTCTTCCATATTGGCATCGCGCATCATTTCAGCATCGACCGCCACTACTGAAATCGGCACATCCTGCAGACTTTCCTCGCGCTTCTGCGCGGTAACCATCACTTCTTCCAAAACCGGGCGGCGCTCCTGCGCCGCAACCGAGTCAGGCAGAACCATCGCAGCGGCACAGGCCGCCAACCACTTTGAATATTTCTTCATCGGGGTGTACTCGGCAATAGAACGGGGGTGTGGCGCTTATACGCCTGGTAATCGGGGTTTGACCCCCATTTTTCGTCAGCGCGCTTTTCCAGCAGCGGCACGCCGCTTACCTTGAGCAGGAGAAAGGCCACAAACACCGGAGAGACTAGCCCCAGCCACTGCCAACCTTGAAAAACTGGCGCCGCAATCACTGCAATCCCAGTCCACAGCAGTATTTCGCCAAAATAGTTGGGGTGCCGGGACCAGCGCCAGAGCCCCACATTGACAAACTTGCCGCGATTTTCGGGCTTGGCGTTAAACGCCGTTTTCTGAGCGTCGGCCACCGCTTCAAAGGTGAAACCAATAAGCCACAGGCCGGCGCCCACCAGAGCTACCCACCCCAGCGGCTGCTGATTGGCACTCGTAATGGCAATCAATGCCGCGAGCAGAGTAATAAACACCCAGATGCCCTGCAGGGTCCAGGTAACAAGAAAGCGCGGCCAGCGGGTTTTGATTTCATCAAATCGGCCATCCTTCCCCGCGCGTTTCACGCGGCGAAACAGAAACGACCCCAGGCGCGACGCCCAGATGACCACCAGCCCCGCCAGAAGCCAGGCTCGCAAATCGGGCTCTCCAGCAGTCGCCCCAAGCACGGCAATGGCGACCAACAGTAAATACGTTAGGCTACCAGTCAGGTCGTAGTAGTGCTCAGTTTGAAATAGGTAAGACGGTATAAAAACCAGCCATTGAATCCCCATCGCTATCAAGGCCAGCGTAACCAATACCGGCAACCCAGCCAGCTCGGTTTCACTGGCACGTGTCGCAAACGCCAAGCCCAGCGCCAGCCCCACACTGATGGCAATAACTATTAAGGCACGCATAATCGGCACCATCGCTCTTATCCCCCAAAAGGTTTCTTATTACGATAGCGTAGACCATTCCAGATCAGACCAGAGTAAGCAAGTCGATACGTTTACGCAACGCCGGGATGACGCGCTCTTCGAACCAGGGGTTTCGTTTCAACCACAGCTGATTACGCGGCGATGGATGGGGCAAGGGAAAATAACGGGGGCCATATTGCGCGTAACGCTGTACGGTTTCGGTGAGGGTTTTGGCTGGTTTGTTTAAGTAGTATCGCTGGGCATACTGCCCCACCAGCAGGATCAGCTCAATGTCAGGCATCTGCGCCAACAAGGATTGGTGCCAGCTCACTGCGCACTCGGGACGCGGCGGCAGATCACCGCTTTTGCCCTTACCCGGATAGCAGAACCCCATTGGCACGATTGCCGTCAGGGACTCATCATAGAACCGTTGTTTATCCCAACCCAGCCAGCGCCGTAAGCGGTCGCCCGAGGGGTCATTCCAGGGAATCCCGGTATGGTGTACCCGAGTGCCCGGCGCCTGCCCGACGATCAGCAGCCTGGACGTGGCGCTGGCGCGAACCACCGGATTGGGCCCCAACGGTAGCTGCGCCTCACAAAGCCGACAGGCACGTACCTCGGCCAGCAATTTAGCCAGCTTATATTCGCTATCACTGGCAATAACTTTTGGCGGTTTGTCAGCCAAGGAAAATCAGCCTCCAATATGCTTTAATACGCGCCTTCCAGGTCACGACATTCCGGAGATTTATCATCCATGCCTAGCCCACTGTCCGCACTTGAGCAACAGGACGATTTTCTGCGTCGCCATATTGGCCCCGACGACACGCAGATTGCAAGCATGCTGGAAACCCTGGGGGTAACCACCCTGGACGACCTGATCGGCCAGACAGTGCCGGCCAGTATTCGTCGCCAGTCCATGGATTTGCCGGAACCCCAGTCTGAAACGCGCGTTCTGGACTATCTGAAAAGCCTGGCCAAAAAGAATGTCGTTGCCCGCACCCACATTGGTATGGGCTATTACGACACCATCACACCACCGGTGATTCTGCGCAATGTGCTGGAAAACCCGGGCTGGTACACCGCCTACACCCCCTACCAGCCGGAAATTGCCCAAGGGCGACTTGAAGCTCTGCTCAACTTTCAGCAAATGGTGATGGATCTGACCGGTATGGAGCTGGCCAATGCTTCCTTGCTGGACGAAGGCACCGCTGCCGCCGAAGCCATGACCCTGTGCAAGCGTTCGGCCCGCAAGAACAAGAGCAACGTGTTTTTTGTGGACGAAAACTGCCACCCCCAAACCATTGCCGTGCTGCAGACCCGCGCCGAGCCGCTGGATATTGACATTGTGGTCGGTCCACGCGAAAAACTCGCCGCCCAACCCGCCTTTGCTGCCCTTTTGCAATACCCGGGCAGCACCGGTGAAGTGGTCGACCTGAGCGATCTGATTCAGCAGGCCCACAACGCCGATACGCTGGTGGTGGTTGCAGCCGATCTGCTGAGTCTGACCGTACTGACACCGCCCGGTGAAATGGGCGCCGATGTGGTGGTGGGATGCGCCCAGCGCTTTGGCGTTCCCATGGGATTCGGCGGCCCTCACGCTGCCTTCTTCGCCACCAAGGACAGCTTTAAACGCTCGGTTCCCGGCCGCATTATCGGCGTATCGGTCGACAAGCGCGGCAACAAGGCCCTGCGCATGGCCATGCAAACCCGCGAGCAACACATTCGCCGCGAGAAAGCCACATCCAATATCTGCACCTCGCAGGCCCTGCTGGCGATCATGGCCGTGTTTTACGCGATTTATCACGGTCCGGAAGGCTTGCGCACCATTGCCTCGCGTTGCCACCGACTGGCAGCCATTGCGGCAAAAGGTTTTGAACAGCTAGGTTTCAAACTGCGCTTTGAAAACTATTTCGACACCATCGTTGTAGAAACTGGCGTGAACACCGACATTCTGTACGAGCGCGCGCTGGAGCAGGCCATCAACCTGCGCAAACTCGATGGTGCTCTCGGTATCAGCATGGATGAAACCACCACCCGTGCCGACATCAGAGCGCTGTGGGCCATATTTGAAGAAGATTTCAAACCCGACCTTGAAGCCATCGACGCCGAGCTGGACGACGAGCCCGCCATTCCCGCCGGGCTCAAGCGTCAAAGCAAATACCTGACGCACCCCATCTTCAATACCCATCACAGCGAGACCGAAATGCTGCGCTACATGAAGCAGCTGGAAAGCCGTGATATTGCCCTGAACCACAGCATGATCGCGCTGGGCTCGTGCACCATGAAGCTCAACGCCACCACCGAGATGATCCCGGTGACCTGGCCGGAATTCGGCCGCATCCACCCCTTTGCACCCAAAACACAGGTGCAGGGCTACCTGGCAATGATTGACGAGCTGGAACAGCAACTGATTCAGTGCACCGGTTACGATGCCTTCTCTATGCAGCCTAACGCCGGCTCGCAGGGAGAATATGCCGGCCTGCTCGCCATTCAGAAGTATCATGAAAGCAAAGGCGACAACCCACGCGATATCTGCCTGATACCCTCTTCTGCCCACGGCACCAATCCCGCCTCTGCGGCGATGGTCGGCATGAAAGTAGTGATCGTTGGCTGCGATGATAGCGGCAACGTCGATATCGACGACCTGCGTGAAAAAGCCGAGCGTCACAGCAACGAACTGGCTGCATTGATGGTTACCTACCCCTCAACTCACGGGGTATTTGAAGAAGGCATTCGCGAAATCTGCGACATCATCCACCAGCATGGCGGACAGGTGTACGTGGATGGCGCCAACATGAACGCACTGGTCGGCCTTGCGGCGCCCGGCGAATTCGGGGCGGACGTATCTCACCTCAATTTGCACAAAACCTTTTGTATTCCCCACGGTGGCGGTGGCCCCGGCATGGGCCCGATTGGTGTTAAAGCACACCTGGCGCCCTTCTTGCCCAACCACCCGGTGCTGGATATCGACGCATTGAGCAAAGACAACGTCACCGTATCTGCCGCCACCTATGGCAGCGCTGGTATCCTGCCGATCTCCTGGACTTACATTGCCTTGATGGGCGCCCGCGGCTTAACGCGCGCGACAGAGGTCGCCATCCTCAATGCGAACTACATCGCCAATCGATTGAGCGGTCACTATCCGGTGCTATACACCGGCCGTAACAACCGCGTGGCGCATGAGTGCATCATCGACCTGCGCCCACTCAAAGAAAGCAGCGGGATAACCGAGGAAGATATCGCCAAGCGGCTAATGGATTATGGTTTCCACGCCCCGACCATGTCATTCCCGGTGGCTGGCACACTGATGATTGAACCTACCGAAAGTGAAGCTCAGGAAGAGCTGGATCGATTCTGCGAAGCGATGATTCAAATTCGTGAAGAAGCCGCAAAAGTTGAGCGCGGAGAATGGTCACTGGATGACAACCCGCTGGTCAATGCGCCACACACGATGGCTGATATGCTCGATAGCGACTGGAGTCGCGCCTACACGCGCGAGCAAGCTGGCACGCCAGTGCCGGGATTGAAAACCTACAAGTATTGGCCGGCGGTGAACCGGATTGATAACGTGTACGGGGATCGAAATCTGTTTTGTGCGTGTCCGCCGATTGAGAGTTATGAGGGCTAAGACCCTCATAACTCCAGTGTCAGAAACTCGTCGGCTTATAACATAGAGAAACTCTCTTCATCCTCCGTCGCCTCCGCACAATCCAGCTCAATTTAACATGAAGATTTCAAGACTGGTTTAGTGCATTGCACCACGCACTTTGCATACACGACCCACCGCGACCTACAGTAAGCAAAAAGGGTCGGAGCAGACGAATGGCTTATCGGGTAGTGCAATGGAATGCCGGCAATGTTGGCCGGCGCGCTATTATCGCCATACAGCGCAACCCAAACTTGGAGCTGGTTGGCTGCTATGTTCGCGACAGCGATAAAGCTGGCAAGGATGCAGGCACCCTTGCAGGTAT